>JBAUIG010000288.1:0-1597 GCA_049682735.1 Candidatus Macondimonas sp.
ATCAGGGCGATTCCGGGAGTATGGATGTGGAAGCCTTGAGTTCGCGATCCGCAGATAAAAGAATGAGCGCCAAATTCATTCACACCTGCGTAGTACGCAGAGCATCTTTACCCCTTCCGTAAACTACCAATCTGCCCTAGATAGCATAAATCCCAGCCCTTCTGATGCTCCATCATCATCTCCTGTTTAATGCCAGACATTTTATGGAGAAAAAGAAAGCCTCTGGCCGGAGCTTGCGGCGCATGTGATGGGAGGTAAACGAGTATTTGCCTGAATCAACGGCTTTGTTGCCTTCACGCCGGGCCGTCCATTCGGTATCTCTACTCGACGCGAAAGCCGATTTTCAGGTGCACTTGGAAGTGGCCCACTTTGCCGTCGACGATATGGCCCCGCGTTTGGACCACCTCGAACCATTCGAGATTGCGCAGCGTGGTCGAGGCTTGCGCGATGGCACTGCGGATGGCGTCGTCAATGCTGTCCGTCGAACTGCCTACGATTTCCACCATTTTGTACGTATGTGCGCTCATAAAGCTCTCCTGTGAGTAAAGGAATGGCTGATATTCGGTATTGGTCACCACGGTACCAGTTGGTTTGAGCCCGCTGTGCAGCGCTGGTTCCGCGCGGAGCATGGGCGCGATTGCGCAGACCGATCGACAGGGGTCTACGGGGCTGACTTCTTTGCGGGCGCTGATGGCGATGAGGCGGGTTGGGCACCGGCACCGGCTTGCCGCAGACGCGCGGCGCAGTCGCTGTCCTCGGCCAGGCCAGGGTCCACAAAGGCCAGCATCGCGCCAAGGGGTGTCAGCACTGCCCCCAGCGCAACTGCTGCCAGACCGCGCGCGGCCAGACCCTTGGCTTCGATGCCCACGTTAGGATTGCGTAGCGGCCCTTGCAGCGTCACCGGCGTCTGCACGGAAAACACACTCGGGCCCTTGGAAGCAGTACTGACCTTCATGTCCATGCGTTCGGTGGCGAGGTTCACGGTGCCCGAGACGGTGACCAGCGAATCCGTCGTGTCCACCAGCAGGCTCCGGGTGGTGAGCTGGCCGTCGCGCAGGTCAAGCGCGCCGGCGGCGCAGCGGATCGCCACCGGCTCGTCCTCGCTGATCAGCACGCCGAGCGCTTCGGCCACGTCCAGGCCCACCAGTTCCACGACGAGGTGGCTCATGCGTCCGCTGTTCATGGCAACTCCCACGCGGCCGTCAGCATGCGCCGCGAAGGCCCGCACCGAGTTGCCACGCCCGCTCATCTGCACGCGGCCATCGA
Organism: Candidatus Macondimonas sp.; assembly: GCA_049682735.1. Classification (GTDB taxonomy): domain Bacteria; phylum Pseudomonadota; class Gammaproteobacteria; order UBA5335; family UBA5335; genus Macondimonas. The sequence continues at coordinate 1,267 of JBAUIG010000288.1, forward strand.
GCATGCCGGACACCGCGGCCTGGCCATCCAGGCGGGGGGTCAGATCATCCATGCGGATTTTCTTAAGTCGCAGATCAAGCTCCGTGGCAGGCGGGGTTTGCGTGCCGTCCAGCGTCAGTGTGAGCTCAGCGCTGCCCTGCGGAAAGCTCAGGCTGGCCGGAGTCAAGCGTAAGACGCCGTTTTTGAGATGAACGTCGAAATCCACGTCTTTGAGCGGTATGGCGTTAGCGTCCACGCTGGCGGCGCGGTAACGCACGTCCGCATCCATGGCGCGCAGACGGTCGACCTGGAGAGTCGAGTCCGGAAACAGGCGTTGGTCCTTGGCCAGCGC
>JBAUIG010000289.1:0-4251 GCA_049682735.1 Candidatus Macondimonas sp.
GTCGGTGTGGATGGCGACCTGCACGTCGTGCTGCTCGGCGACATTCAGGCAGTTGTCGATGGCCGCCGGCGTAGTGCCCCAGTCCTCGTGCAGCTTCAGGCCCATGGCGCCGGCCTCGACCTGCTCGGCGAGCGCCTCGGGCCGGCTGGCGTTGCCCTTGCCCAGAAAGCCGAGGTTCATGGGCAGGGCTTCGGCGGCTTCCAGCATGCGCGCCAGATGCCAGGCGCCGGGCGTGCAGGTGGTGGCATTGGTGCCGGTGGCCGGCCCGGTGCCGCCGCCGAGCATGGTGGTGATGCCGGACATCAGGGCTTCTTCCACCTGCTGCGGGCAGATGAAGTGGATATGCGCGTCGATGCCGCCGGCGGTGGCGATGAGTCCTTCGCCGGCGATGACTTCGGTGCCGGGGCCGATGACCAGCGTTACGCCCGGCTGCACGTCCGGGTTGCCGGCCTTGCCGATGCCGGCGATGCGCCCATCGCGGATGCCGATGTCGGCCTTGACCACGCCCCAGTGGTCGAGGATCAGGGCGTTGGTGATGACGGTGTCGAGGGCGCCAGCGGCGCGGCTGGCCTGGGCTTGGCCCATGCCGTCGCGGATCACCTTGCCGCCGCCGAACTTGACCTCCTCGCCGTAGACGGTGCAGTCGCGCTCGACCTCGATCCACAGCTCGGTGTCGCCCAGGCGCACGCGATCGCCGGTGGTGGGGCCGAACATTTCGGCGTAGGCGCGGCGGCTGATGCGGCTCATGGCTGGCCTCCGAGTTCACCCATCACTTCACCACGAAAACCCCACACGGCGCGCGCGCCGGCGTAGGGCACGAGCTGCACCGAGCGGGTCTGGCCGGGCTCGAAGCGCACTGCGGTGCCGGCGGGAATGTCGAGCCGCATGCCACGCGCGGCGGCGCGGTCGAAGCTCAATGCTGGGTTGGTCTCGGCGAAGTGGTAATGCGAGCCGACCTGAATGGGCCGGTCGCCGGTGTTGGCGACTTCGAGCGTGATAGTGGGCCGGCCGGCGTTCAGTTCAATCTCGCCGGGGGCGGTATCGAGTTCTCCGGGGATCATGCAGGTTCCTCTCGGGCGCATTGCTGGGCAAAAATTATTACAGCGTTATTCCTAATACCTTATGCAATCCGCGCACCAAACAGCATTTCCGTCGCGCCCTGTCGCGCATTCACCTCGGCACGTAGCGGTGACTTCGTTTTCACAACCACGCCGCGGCGCTGCCCAATAATCCCTACCATGGCCGCTGGCGGTGAGTATTGATAGGACTGGAAGTTAATGGATGCCGTCTTCATTCGAGGAATTCCTCGAGATCCGGAATCCGGGTGAAGGCGATCTTGGTACCTGAAAAGCCCGAAGCCTGCCCCGCCAGCATGCCCACTTGGATGCTGTCGCGGCCGAAGCGTTGGTTGATTCGGTCCAAGGTGTGCGAGAGCTTTTCCGCCTTCTGGCGGGTTTGCAAATTCTGCTTGGGATGATCGAACAGATCCAGTTGCAGTTGATGGCCAGGAACCAATCCCTGCAAATTCACCGAGACCTTTTTGATCCGCAGTGCCTGGGTCCTGGGCAGACTACGTTGCCAAGCCTGATCGAGCAGTTCCAGGAAAGTAGAGTTGTCTTGTGCCGGCTGGCAATTTTGATGAACCTCATACCGTGCGCCATCCTCCAGACGAATGCTGAAGCAAAAGACGCTGGCGTAATAATCCAAGCGCCGCAAACGGCTGGCGGCCTTCAAGGTCAGGCGCCGGGCGATATGGCGGGCACCGATGGGATAGCGCAGCGCCGGCGCCAGCACATGGCTATGGCCGATGCTGCGGCGCTGAGTAGGGGGCTCGCTGAGGTCGAACCCGCGTAGCAAATACCAGATCTTTTCGCCCCAGATGCTGCCCCATACGCGACGCAGTTGACTTGCATCCAGGGCCCACAAGGTGCGCAGATCGTTGATGCCCGCTGCGATCAAGCGGCGCTCCATGTTGCGCCCTACGCCCGGCAGATCGCGCAGTTGGAGTCCGAACACCCGTTCGGGCAGATCTGCTGGTTCGAGCAGCGTCAGGCCGTCCGGCTTTTGCATGTCGGCGGCGATTTTGGCCAGGTAACGATTGGGCGCAATGCCTATCGAACAGCGGATGTATTCGCCGATGTTGCGTGCAAGACCGCCTTTGATGGTATGTGCGATCTCGATAGCGCGCGTAGCGGCAATCTCATTGTCCATCAGACGGCAGGCAGCCTCATCGATCGAGCAGACGGCATCGATGTGGATATAACGCTCGACCTCGGCCAGTAGCCGGTGATGAAAGGCGACATAATGCTCATGCCGCGCCAACACACAAATCAAGTCGGGACATAAGCGCTTGGCTTCCCACACTGGCGTGCCGGTTTGAATGCCGAAGGCCTTGGCCTCATAGCTGGCGGCAATCGCGCAAGTACTATCGCTGACCACTGGCACCACCGCTATCGGCTTACCACGCAGCTCCGGGCGCAGCTGCTGCTCTACACTGGCAAAGTAGCTGTTGAAGTCGATGTACAGCCAGCGTAGGGCGCTGGGTGGGGAGGGGAGTTCAAGCGGCATGATTCAGTCACTTTAAGCATGGATCATACCGCTGTCCACGCGTTCGCCGGCCAGTGGCCAAGACAACCAAGATCATCAGGATCACCCCGCCAGAAGGTTAAAAACTGGCATGGATCAAATGGGGACGCCGTTAAGCCACGTTAATCCTCACGTTCAATCCTCGGGCTTCACCGCCAGGGATTTCATCAACACTGCAGGTTTTCCATGCGCCAGTCTGGGGAATTGTCCGTAAGCCAGTCCTTGACGCTTTATTTAGCCCAGGATCATGCTGGTGCTGTATTCCGGAAGATTTCCTGTTCATAGGGTCGACTTGCTACAGCTGAGGGCTGTCATTCACAAGTCGTCATCCTGACCGCGCGGGCTGCGAACCAAGTCTGCGGGCTCATCTCTAACGCGCTGCACCCATATTACGGAGGTCTCGCAATATCCTGCCCCGTGAAACGCTTTCTGTGGGCGTGAAGCGGATGATCCAAATCACTTTCTGCAAGGAAAACTCATGGCCGCAAATAGCAAAGGACATCTTCGGGAGGGTCTACCTTTTCCGCTGGGTGCCACTTGGGATGGCCAAGGCACCAATTTCGCGCTGTTTTCGGCGCATGCCAGCATGGTCGAGTTATGCCTGTTCGATGACAAGGGAGAAAAAGAGCTCGAGCGTATCGAATTGCCTGAACACACCGATCAGATCTGGCACGGCTACTTGCCGGGGATCAAGCCGGGCACCATCTACGGTTACCGCGTGCATGGGCCCTACGAACCCGAAGCGGGTCACCGTTTCAATCCCAACAAACTGTTACTCGATCCTTATGCCTGCGGTCACATCGGCGAATTGCAGTGGAATCCGGCCCTGTTCGGTTATCAGATGGAGAGTGGGGACGACTTGACCTTCGATAAGCGCGACAGTGCGCCCTTTGTCCCCAAGTGCGTAGTGGTCGATCCCAACTTCGACTGGAGCGGCAAGCGGGGGCGCGACGGGCGCAGTGGCCCGCGCGGCAAGCTGCTGGTGCCCTACGATCAGACCATCATCTACGAGATGCATGTACGCGGCTACACCAAGCTGCACCCGGCGGTGCCTGAGGAGCTGCGCGGCACCTATGTCGGCCTGGGAACGCCAGAGGTGATCGAATACATCAAGTCGCTGGGAGTGACTTCGGTCGAGCTGCTGCCCATCCACACCTTCGTCAACGACAACCATCTGCTCGAGAAGGGCTTGACCAATTACTGGGGTTACAACTCGATTGGCTTCTTCGCCCCGGATACGCGTTATGCCCACGAGCCGGAACAGACCCTGCGCGAGTTCAAGGAGATGGTGGCGCGCTTTCATGAGGCGGATCTGGAGGTGATCCTGGATGTGGTCTACAACCACACGGCCGAGGGCAACGAGAAAGGGCCGACCCTCTCGTTCAAGGGCATAGACAATGCCAGCTACTACCGCCTGCTGTCCGATCAGCCGCGCTATTACATCAATGACACCGGCACCGGCAATACGCTCAACGTCAGCCATGCACGCGTCATGCAGATGGTAATGGACTCCTTGCGCTACTGGGTGGAGCAGACCCAGGTCGATGGCTTCCGCTTCGATCTGGGCACCATCCTCGCGCGCGAACCCAACGGCTTCGACAACCAGAGCGGCTTCCTCAAGGCCTGCAGTCAGGATCCTGTACTGAGCGCAGTCAAGCTGATCGC
>JBAUIG010000290.1:0-3722 GCA_049682735.1 Candidatus Macondimonas sp.
CTTCGGAACTGGCCATGGATTCGGGCTCCTGCAAAAAAAGAGGTCAGTCTAAGCGGCGGGGAACAGGGCGGCATAGCGCTGCGCCTGCATCTGCGGATCGGGTCCCGCCAGTCCGCCGATCACGGCCACCAGATCGGCGCCGGCGGCGATCAACTCGCGCGCATTCTCCGGTGTGATGCCGCCGATGGCGACCACCGGCACCGACAACGCCCGCCTTGCCGCCCGCAACACCGCGACCGGGGCCGGCGGCGCGTTGGGTTTGGTCAGCGACGGAAAAAAGCGGCCAAAGGCGACGTAATCGGCCCCCAGCGCCACTGCTTTCAGTGCCTGCGCCAGATCTGCATAGGCGCTAATCCCAATCAGCGCCCGTGGCCCGAGGCGCGCCCGCGCCATGCGAAGATCCGCATCATCCCGGCCCAAGTGCACCCCATCGGCTCCGACAGCGAGCGCCAACGCCACATCATCATTGATCAAAAGTGGCACCCCTGCAGCCCGACAAACGGTGCGCAGCGCCTGCGCCTCCTCAAGCCGGCGGCCAGCGTCTGCGCCCTTGTCCCGGTACTGCACCATCCGCGCGCCGCCGGCAATCCAGGCCACTACCTGTTCCGCCAGCGCCTGTGGCGAGGACGCGCCATCCGTGATGGCATACAGTCCGCGCACGGGCCAGACAAGCGCGGGCTCATTCATGGCTTGGAATCGACACGCTGCACGCGCCGGGGATGGCATGGCTGCGGCCGATTGCGAAACTGAAGGCAGCCTGGAGAAGGGTCAAGAATCCAATCCTCGCACTTTTTCAGAACCCCGGCTTGACTTGCGAAACAATGGCCAGCCAGGGCTGCTGATCGCGCGGCTTTCCCTCGGGCCGGTAATAATGATCAAGAACGGTAAAACCCGCCTGTTCCAGGCTGGCCTTGCTCTGGTCATATTCCTGGTAATTGCCATAGCGATTGCCCTGCCAGCCTTCGCCATTGCCGCGCGGGTTGGAGGTAAACAGAATCCCGCCCGCCCGTAACGCACGGCGACACGCCGATAAAACCCGATGCAATTCCTGGCTCGGCACATGAAACAGCGATGCGTTGGCAAAAATACCATCAAACACGTCCTTGCCAAGTTCAAGGCTTGAAAACTGCTGGTGCCACACCGGGCAACCGCTATGGCGACGCGCCATGTCGCAAAACGCCTTGCTGCCATCCAGCCCTGTTGGCCGGTGACCGAGCTGCTTGAAGGTAAGCAGATCGCGGCCCGGCCCACAGCCAAAGTCCAGAATATCCAGCGCCCGATTCTTGGGGAGCGCATTCAAGAAGGCGCCGATATTCTGGCTCACGTCATGGTCACGCGTGCCCAGCCAGAAGGACGCCGCGTTGGCTTCGTAATGGCCCAACGTGATGCGCTCGATTTCGTCGAGACTGTCCTGCGACTGTTCAATCATGGCCACACCTTCAGGATTGGATCTCTTTGAAAAACAGGGATAAAGCCTGGTTCACCATGCGCTTCCCCAATTCCCATGACCGGACACGGAGCCGGCTCATACGCGCAATCAGAATCCGATGGTTCAAGGTGAATTTACGCTTGCGCTCCGATATAGGCCAGCGGGATCATTGCAACGCATTGTTTACTATGACAACTTGACATCATCCTTAAAAGAAGTGTTGGATCACTCATGTCTGAAGAAGCACAGCCAGTCGCTATCCTGGCTGCGGACGCACCGTTGCGTACCAAGCCGTCAAACTATCCCGAGCCCTTCGCCTCGCGCATGGCGGGCCGGGAGAAGCGGCCGCTGGGTGATCTGTTTGGGCTGACCCGCTTCGGCGTCAACCTCACACGCCTGGCGCCCGGTGCAGTCTCGGCCCTGCGCCATGCCCACACCAAACAGGACGAGTTCGTCTACATCCTGCAGGGGCGTCCCACGCTGCACACCGACGAAGGCCGCACCCTGCTCTTGCCGGGGATGTGCGCCGGCTTCAAGGCGGGCACGGGCAATGCGCACTGCCTGATCAACGAAACAGCGGAGGAGGTGGTGTACCTCGAAGTCGGCGACCGGACGCCGGACGATGCGGGCAGCTACCCCGATGACGACCTCCAGGCGGCGTTGATCGAGGGTAAGTGGATCTTTCTCCACAAGGATGGTTCGCCATATCCGTGATATCCGCACCGCACTTGGGAGGAGGCTCAGCCATCGTTCCACCGGACCAGCCGCTATGACCCCGTTTCCCTCAAACCTCAGGAACCCACACGTATGCGCTCAATCTGACTTGCGGTCCTCCTCCTGTCGCTCAGCAATGTGTTCATGACTTTTGCGTGGTACGCGCATCTCAATGAACTAACCAGAAGCCATGGATCGTCGCCGCACTGGCCAGTTGGGGCATTGCCTTCTTCGAGTACCTGCTGCAAGCCGGGCAACCGCATTGGCCACACAGTGCTGTCGGTTGCGCAGCTCAAGATGCTGCAAGAAGCGATCACATTCACGGTGTTCGTGCCGTTTGCAGTGTACGACTTGCGGGAACCGTTGAAGCTGGACTACCTGTGGGCGGGACTGTGCATCCTGGGCGCCGTTTACTTCATCTTTCGCAGTCGCTGGATCGGCGGTTGAGTCGATTGCTCCCGCGGACACGTCCGGTTTACGACTGCCGCCCTCGGCTTGCCTCAAACGCTTGTCAAAGCGCGGGTGGATTCGGGTTTTTCACGAGCGCCGCATGATGACAATGCGTATGCGGGTCAGTGCTGCCATGCTTTGGCTGGTGGCCTGCGCTTGCGACAGAAATTGCTTTTAAGATACTTCTTTCAGTGGCTTATCGGTACGTCGGCGCGGCGATCAGGGGCGGATGGGATGGCGTCCCGGCTTGGCAGGGTCATCGGCTTCATTGTCCGGACCCGGCCGATCTGGTAGGCTAAAGCCCCATCTTTGGGGGCTTCTTGTTCATCCGCCTCCGCCCATCCTCAAGCAACGGAAGCGGCATGACGCGATTTATCTTCGTGACCGGCGGTGTGGTTTCCTCCCTCGGCAAGGGCATCGCCTCGGCCTCGCTGGGGGCGATCCTGGAGGCCCGTGGCCTCAAGGTCAGCATGGTGAAGCTGGACCCCTACATCAACGTGGATCCGGGCACCATGAGCCCGTTCCAGCACGGCGAAGTGTTCGTCACGGACGATGGAACCGAGACGGACCTGGACCTGGGGCACTACGAGCGCTTCGTGCGCACCACCACCGGTCGCCACAGCAACTACACCACCGGCCGCATCTACGAAACGGTGATCCAGAAAGAGCGCCGCGGCGAGTATCTGGGCGGCACGGTGCAGGTCATCCCGCATATCACCGATGAGATCAAGCGCTCGATCCAGGCCGGGGCCGGGGATGCGGACGTGTGCCTGGTGGAAATCGGCGGCACGGTGGGCGACATCGAATCCTTGCCCTTCCTGGAGGCCATTCGCCAGATGGGCAGTGAACTGGGGCCGCAGCAGGCACTGTTCATCCATCTCACGCTGGTGCCCTACATCCCCGCCTCGGGCGAGATCAAGACCAAGCCAACCCAGCATTCGGTGAAGGAGCTGCGCTCCATCGGCATCCAGCCGGACATCCTCATCTGCCGCGCCGACCGGTCGCTGCCGCCCGACGAGCGGCGCAAGATCGCCCTGTTCACCAATGTGCCGGAGCGGGCCGTCATTTCCGCCGTGGACGTGGACAACATCTACAAGATTCCCGAACTGCTCCACGATCAGCACCTTGA
>JBAUIG010000291.1:0-1547 GCA_049682735.1 Candidatus Macondimonas sp.
ACCCCAAGGCAAGGCACCGGCAAACGCTCGCGCAGACTCGCCAGATTGCCCGCCATGGCATCCATGCCGGCATCCACTTCATTCGCGACCCAGCCACAGAGCTGATCGCCAATGACCTGCGCGGACAGCAGCGCATGATTCAGGCAACCCAGCCGCATGCCCACCACCAGAATCACCGGTAAGCGCAGTTGGCGGGCCAGATCACCCATTTCCCAGTCTTCCCCCAAAGGCACGCGCCAACCCCCGGCGCCCTCCACCACCACGGCATCGGCCTGCCCGGCCAAGGAGGCGAAAGCCCGCAGGATCGGCGCAGGGCGAATGGCGATGCCTGCGGCCTGGGCGGCGAGATGGGGCGCAATGGGCGGCGCGAAGGCATAGGGATTGATGGTCTCATAGGCCGCTGCCACCCCGCCCGCCGCCATGAGAGCGAGCGCATCGTCGTTACGCAATGCGCCGACCGGTCCCATGCAACCGGTCGCCACCGGCTTGAACCCCACGGCACGTATGCCTTCCGCTGCCAGCACCTGCAACAGGCCGCAAGCCACATGGGTCTTACCAACCCCGGTATCGGTGCCGGTGATGAACCATCCCCGAGCCGGCGTCACGAACCGCTGCCGCGCCGTAGACTGGACAAGGGCACATGCACCTCACCGTCCCGGGCAATGGATCGGGGCTGATCGGGCGCCCAGGCATGGCCATAGATCAGCTCCAGCGTCATGCCCAGCGGCGCGCCTGGAAACTGATCGCGGTAATGCCGCTGCATGGCCTCGAAGCGGCGCCGGCCAGTCAGGCCGTGACGACGGGCAATCAGGGCGTTGCCCCAACCGGCCTGGCGCAGGTCGCCCTGAAGCTTGGAAAAATCATCATAGGTGAAGGTCAGGTGCTCGACATCCATCACCGGATCGGTAAGCCGGGCGCGCACCAGGGCGTCCCCCACATCATGCATGTCCAGGAAAGGATGCACATGCGGCTCATCATCAACAGCGGCCCAGGCGCGACGAAATTCCTGCAGGGTATCCGGCCCCAAGGTGGTGAACAGGAACAGGCCGCCAGGACGCAATACCCGGGCGATCTCGGCAAACATCGGGAAGGGATCGGCCAGCGCCAAGAGCACCAGATTCGAAAACACCAGATCCACGCTGGCCGTCGCCAGGGGCAAGCGGAGACCATCGGCCTGGATACGCAATGGCCGGGACCGTAAGAGTGGCAATCGAAAACGTCGCGGTGGCGCCAACAAGGCCAGATTCACATCCATTCCCACCACCCGCGCTTGAGGATAACGCCGCGACAAACCCCGCGAACCCGCGCCGGAAGCGCTCCCCAGGTCGATGACCCACTGCGGGTCGAGGCGCACATAGGTCAGGCGCTCCAGCAGCCGGTTACGCGCCTCGGCCAGCAGCACACTATGGGCCAACCCCGTTCCGGCACGCGCATAGCGCCGACGCACCGCGCGGTCATCCAGCAGGTGCGGCGCCAGAGTCCAGTCCATCGGTGGCTCAGCCATCTTCCGCGCATCTCAATTCTGGTGCACCTGCCGGCGCATCCAA
>JBAUIG010000292.1:0-2274 GCA_049682735.1 Candidatus Macondimonas sp.
CGCTCGCCCGATTCCAGACGGTCCGCGTTCATGGCCAGGCACATGGAGCACCCTGGTTCGCGCCACTCGAATCCCGCCTCGATGAACACGCGGTCCAGCCCTTCGGACTCGGCCTGGGTCTTGACCAGCCCGGAGCCCGGAACAACCATCGCCAGCTTGAGGCGAGGCGAAACCTTGTGGCCCTTCACCACTGCCGCCGCCGCGCGCAGGTCTTCGATGCGCGAATTGGTGCACGACCCGATGAACACCTTGTCGAGCGCAATGTCCGTGATCGGCGTTCCCGCCGTCAGACCCATATAGGCCAGGGCGCGGCGCATTCCCTCGGCCTTGCCCGGATTGGCCTCGCGATCCGGATCGGGCACCCGGTCCCCGACCGCGACCACCATTTCCGGGGAAGTGCCCCAGGTCACCTGCGGCTCGATGGCCGCGGCGTCCAGCCGGATCACCGTGTCGAACTCCGCATCGGGATCGGAATGCAGATCCTGCCACGCCGCCACCGCCTGTTCCCACAGCGCGCCCTTGGGCGACTGGGGACGATCCTTGACGTAGGCAATGGTTTTCTCATCGGCCGCGATCAATCCGGCGCGGGCGCCGGCCTCGATGGCCATGTTGCAGACCGTCATGCGGCCTTCCATGGACAAGGCGCGGATGGCGGAGCCGCCAAATTCGATGGTGTAACCGGTACCGCCGGCAGTGCCGATGCGGCCGATGATGGCCAGCACGATGTCCTTGGCCGTGATGCCCTGCGCCACCGTCCCATCCACCGAGATCAGCATGCTGCGGGACTTTTTCTGCAACAGCGTCTGGGTGGCCAGGACATGCTCCACCTCGCTGGTGCCGATGCCGAAGGCCAGCGCCCCGAACGCCCCGTGGGTGGCGGTATGGGAATCACCACAGACGATGGTGGTGCCGGGCAACGTGAATCCCTGCTCCGGGCCGATCACATGGACGATGCCCTGGCGATGATCCAGCATGGTCAGCTCGGGGATGCCGAACTCCTGGCAGTTGCGATCCAGCGCCTCCACCTGGGCGCGGGAGATGGGATCGACTATGCCCTGCGCACGCCCCAGCGTCGGAACGTTGTGATCGGGCACCGCCAGGTTGGCCTTGAGTCGCCAGGGCTTGCGGCCGGCCAGGCGCAGCCCGTCGAAGGCCTGCGGCGAGGTCACTTCATGCACCAGCTGGCGGTCGATGTAGAGCAGCGCGGTGCCGCCCTCATCCACATCCACCACATGGGCATCCCAGATTTTGTCGAAGAGCGTCTTGCCTGCCATGTGCATGGCCTCCAGTGATTCTGTCCCCGACGATTCTACGGGCCACAAGCGCTATAATTCCAATTCATCTTTCTTATTCAAGGCATTCCATATTTTCATATGATGGACCTGAACGCCCTCGTCGCCTTCGTGGCCGTCGCCAGTGAAGGCTCTTTTTCCCGGGCCGCGGCCAACCTGTACCTGACCCAGCCGGCGATCAGCAAACGCATCGCCGCTCTGGAACAGGAACTGGGCGCCCCGGTCTTCGATCGGATCGGCCGCGGCATTGCCCTGACCGAAGCAGGCCGGGCGCTGCTGCCCCGGGCACGGGACATCCTGCAGGGGGTGGATGCCTGCCGACGCGTGGTGGCGGACCTGTCCGGCACCGTCTCGGGCCCGCTCAAGACCGGCACCAGCCACCACATCGGCCTGCGCCGCCTGCCGCCCTTTCTGCGCCGCTTCGCGCGCGTCTACCCCGAGGTGGATCTGGACATCCGCTTCATGGATTCGGAACAGGTGTGCGCCGCCGTCGCCGATGGCATGTTGGAATTGGGCGTGGTCACGCTACCGTTGGCCCCTGCGCCGCAACTGCGCGCCGAACCGCTGTGGGACGATCCGCTGGTGATCATGTTTGCCCCCGACCATCCCCTGGCCGGCATCAACCCACTCAGCCCGGAAGCGCTGGCCGTCCACCCGGCCATCCTCCCCGAGGCCGACACCTACACCCGCACACTGATCGAGCAGGCGTTTGCCCGACAGGGGCTCAAGCTGCGGGTGCGGCTACAGACCAACTACATGGAAACCATCCGCATGATGGTTGCCGTCGGACTGGGTTGGAGCCTGCTGCCCCGCACCCTCGCCGGAGCCGATCTGATCGACGTCGAACTTCCACCAATTGCTGTGCGTCGCCAGCTGGGCCTGGTAATTCATCAGGACCGCACGCCATCCCACGCCGTCTCCGCTTTCCGTGCGCTGCTGCAAGACCCCCTCCTGCCGCAGACAGATTCGCCCTGAGTTCACC
>JBAUIG010000293.1:0-2855 GCA_049682735.1 Candidatus Macondimonas sp.
CTGGGTACGGAGGAAACGCTATGAGCCGCATGATGATGGGCACCTCGCCCCACGCCGAGCCGTTCTGGAAGGCGACCGAAGACAAGAAACTGGTCTTGCAGTACAGCCCGGAAACCGCACGTTACTACCACTATCCCCGGGAACCCATCGTGGTTTCCCCCAAGACCGGCGCGGTGGAATGGCATGAAGCCAAGGGACTGGGCGAAATCTACGCCTTCAGCGTCATGCGCAAGCCCGGCAATCCGTCCATGGGCGCACGGGTCCCCTATGTGGTGGCCATCGTGCAATTGGAAGAAGGCGTACGCATGATGACCAATGTGGTCAACTGCCCGCTGGAAAACGTCAAGGTCGGCATGAAGGTCAAGCTTGCCTGGGAAGAGCTGCCCAAAGGGCGTCACTTCCCTGTATTCGAGCCAGCCTGAAGTCCGCAACCTCCCGGGCGGGGCGTCTCTCCCCCGCCCGCTTTCCCATACCTATGCCGAGCACTGTCGACTTGACCATGCCTCCCCCGTTGGATGAATCCAGTGCACCCCGCCAACCTTGGGGCCTGTTCCGCGACTGGTATGAAACCGCCCGCCCCCTGCACCCTCCCGAGCCTGATGCCATGGCGTTAGCCACGGTCGGTGCCGATGGCAGGCCCAGTGCCCGCATCGTGTTGCTCAAGCAGTTCGATGATGAGGGATTGGTTTTCCACACCCACTACGACAGTCGCAAGGGAGAAGACCTGGCCCACCATCCGGTGGCGGCCCTCTTGTTCTACTGGCCGGCACAACTTCGGCAGGTGCGCATCGAAGGCAATGTCAGCCGTTTGGATTCGGAGGCGTCGAACGTCTACTTCAAGACCCGGCCCCGAGACAGTCAGATCGGCGCCTGGGCCTCGCCCCAAAGCAGGACCCTGCAGGGACGGGAAGAACTGGTCGGCCGCCTTGACCGGTATGCCGCACGCTTCGCTGGCCAGCCTATCCCGCGGCCACCGCACTGGGGAGGTTATCGTCTGCTCCCCCTGCGTTTCGAGTTCTGGCAAGCCCGGCCCAACCGGCTACATGATCGTCTGCTTTACCAGCGGCGGGGCGATCAGAGCTGGTCGCTGGAGCGACTGGCGCCCTGACTGCGCCATCCTGAATCAATACAATACCCCCTTGATTAAATTCGGGGGTAGAAGCATGAGCCCTTTTTAACTTCCTTCTCTCATAAGGGGAAGGTTTCGCGACCCTGGAGCCGACTGTGAGACCCTCTTCACTGGAACTCGACGATTTGCTGGCCTGCGCCCGCGGCGAGATGTTTGGTCCGGGCAATGCCCAGTTGCCCTTGCCGCCAATGCTGATGTTCGACCGCATTACCCAGATCAACGACGACGGCGGCGCTCACGGCAAGGGACAAGTTGTTGCCGAACTCAACATTCGCCCGGACTTGTGGTTCTTCCAATGCCATTTTCAAGGAGATCCTGTCATGCCAGGCTGCCTGGGGCTGGATGCCATGTGGCAGTTGATAGGATTTTATCTCGGTTGGCTGGGCGCCCCTGGGCGGGGACGCGCCTTGGGGGTGGGCGAGGTAAAATTTACTGGTCAGGTGCTGCCCGATGCCCGTCAGGTAATTTATCGAGTCGATTTGAAACGGGTCATTCTGCGCAAATTGGTAATGGGTATTGGTGATGCGACAATGACTGTCGATGGCCGTGAGATTTATGTCGCCAAGGATTTGCGCGCCGGACTGTTCATGTCCACAGCCAGCTTCTGAACGAGACGGATGGCATCGAAGAGACCCTGCGGAGGTAGGATACGGATGAAACGCGTCGTGGTCACCGGGCTGGGCATTGTCTGCAGCATCGGCAACAATAAGGCGGAAGTGCTCAGGAGCCTGATTGAGGGGCGTTCCGGCATTTCTTTTCAGCAGGAATACGCCGACCAGGGCCTGCGTTCGCAGGTAGCTGGCTCGGTCAAGCTCAACGTGCAGGAATTGATCGATCGCAAACTGATGCGTTTCATGGCAAATGGCCATGCGTATGGCTGGCTTGCGATGCAGGAAGCGATTCAGGATGCAGGGCTGCCACCCGATCTGGTGTCCAATGTGCGCACCGGCCTGATTGTTGGCGCGGGTGGCGCGTCCCACTCGAGCATCCAGGAAGGCATCGACACGCTGCGTGAAAAGGGGGTGCGCCGTGTCGGCCCCTACATGGTCACCAAGGCCATGTGCAGCGGGGTTTCCGCCTGTCTCGCGACCGGAGCCCAAATCAAAGGCATCAACTATGCCATCAGCTCGGCCTGCGCCACCAGTGCGCATTGCATCGGTAACGGCGCAGAGCAGATCCAGATGGGCAAGCAGGATATCGTTTTTGCCGGTGGCGCCGAGGAAGAGCATTGGACGATGTCCTTCATGTTCGACGCCATGGGCGCGCTGTCCAGCAAATACAACGAGACCCCGGAAAAAGCCTCGCGCACCTATGATGCGGACCGCGATGGCTTTGTGATCGCAGGCGGTGGCGGCATCGTGGTACTGGAGGAGCGGGAACATGCCCTGCGCCGTGGCGCCCCGATCTACGCCGAGCTGGTGGGCTACGGTGCCACCTCCGATGGTTATGACATGGTGGCGCCCTCGGGAGAGGGTGCGGTGCGCTGCATGCGTCAAGCCCTGGCCACGGTGGACGCCCCCATCGACTATATCAACACCCACGGCACGAGCACACCGGTCGGTGACGTGCGCGAGCTGGAAGCCCTGCGTGAGGTCTTTGGCGAACGCATGCCCCCCCTGGCATCGACCAAATCCCTGACCGGGCATTCCCTGGGCGCTGCCGGCGTGCATGAAGCCATCTACAGCCTGCTGATGATGAAGGAAAACTTCATCGCCGCCTCGGCCAA
>JBAUIG010000294.1:0-3193 GCA_049682735.1 Candidatus Macondimonas sp.
TCACCAGGATTGACAGGGGAAAAAGCCGTGATCTGGGCAGTTTGCCCGCCCCATAGACGACAGGCACCGGAATTCATTCCACGCCCAGTTTCTTGAGGCGGTAGCGCAGGGCGCGGAAGGTGATGCCCAACGCGCGGGCGGTGGCGGTGCGGTTCCAGCGGTGTGCTTCGAGGGCTTGCAGGATGGTTTCCCGCTCGAGGTGCTCCAGGGCGCCGTCGAGATCGGCGGGCGCCGAGGCGGCACGCGGCGATGGTGCGTCTTGGGCGGCCCGCTCATCATGGGTCGCCATGGGCATGCCGGCCGGGGAGTCGGCATCGGGCAGCTGCAGGTGTTCGGTGGCAATCATCCGGCCGTCGCACAGGGTGTAGGCGCGTTGCAGGATGTTCTCCAGCTCGCGCACGTTGCCGGGAAAGGGGTAGGCATGCAGGGCGCGCCAGGCGCCTTCCTCCAGTTTGGGCGGGGGATCGCCGGCGATCTGGCGCAGGATATGGTCAGTGAGCTGGGGCAGGTCCTGGCGGCGCTCGCGCAGCGGCGGCACGCGCAGCTCGATGACGTTGCTGCGGTAATACAGATCCTGGCGGAATTGGCCGGTCTGGAGCATGTGTTCCAGCGGTTTGTGCGTGGCGGAGAGCAGGCGCACGTCCACCGCCACCTCGCGATTGTCCCCGACCGGACGCACGGCGCGCTCCTGGATGGCGCGCAACAGCTTCACCTGCATCGGCAGCGGCAGTTCGGCGACTTCGTCCAGGAACAGCGTGCCGCCACTGGCGGCGCGGAACATGCCGAGATTGTCGCTCACCGCGCCGGTAAAGCTGCCTTTCTTGTGGCCGAACAATTCGCTTTCCATGAGCTCCGTGGGCAGGGCGCCGCAGTTGACCGGGACGAAGGCGGCATCCCCCCGGCTGCTCTGGGTGTGGATGAGGCGCGCCACCAGTTCCTTGCCGGTGCCGGATTCGCCGCTGATGTAGATCGGCGCCTGGCTGCGCGAGACCTTGGCGATCATGCCGCGCAGTCGGCGCATGGGTTCGGAGTCGCCCAGCAGGACATGACGGGTGCGGCGATCGGGGCGTTGGGCGCCGTGGCCCTTGAGGGCGGTGGTGACCAGGGCGCGCAGGACTTCCAGATCCACGGGCTTGGACACGAAATCATAGGCGCCGGCCTTGAGCGCCTCGACGGCCAGCTCCACATTGCCGTGGGCGGTAATCACCGCAATGGGCAGTTCGCTGTTGGCGCCGCTGACTTCCCGCACCAGATCGATGCCGCTGCCGTCGGGCAGGCGCATGTCGGTCAGGCACAGGGCATAGGCATGCCTGGCCAGGAGCTGGCGCGCCTGGGCCAGGTTCACGGCCTTGTGGCAGGTCAGCCCCATGCGATCCAGGGTCATTTCCAACAGGGTCAGGATGTCCGGCTCGTCATCGACGATGAGTATGGTGGGGCGGGGCTCCTGCATGGAATCAATCCTTCTTGAAGTCGGCGTCGGGCAAGGCGATGCGGAATCGGCAGCCGGTTCCGGCATGGGCCACTTGCGCCAGACTGGCGTCGTTGAACTCGCACAATTCCCGTGACAGATACAGTCCCAGTCCCGTTCCGCTGCGACTGGTGGTGAAGAACGGCTCGAACAGCCGGGCTGCCGCGTCCGGCGCAATGCCGGGACCGTTATCCGTCACATGCAGATGAATTCGGCCGCTGCCGGGAATTCTTTCGCATCCGATCTCGATTCGCACGGGACCTTGGGCGGGCCGGCCATGCCGGCGGGCATTGTCCAGCAGGTTGGTCAGGACCTGGGACAGGTGTCCGGGGTCCATGCGCACACGCAGATCAAGGGGCGGGAGTTGCAGATCGATCAGCACCTCCGCTGGATCCAGCCCTTCGCCGTAGTGGGCGATGAAGGTGTCGAGCCAGTCGGCCAGAGGCAGGATTTCAGGGGTCGAGGGGCGCTGGCGGGAGAGCTGCAGGATGTCGGTGATGATGCCGTTGATGCGGCCGGCATGGTGGCGCACGATCTCCACCAGACTTTGGTTCTGCGTATCCAGCGCAGTCGATTCGCCCAGTAGCGCAGCGGCATGGCTGATGGCGGAAAGCGGGTTACGGATTTCATGAGCGATGCCGGCGGTGAGTCGCCCCAGCGCGGAGAGTTTCATCTCCTGCATACGGGCCTTGGCCTGGCCAAGGTCTTCCAGGGTGATGAGGGTCATGCCGCCGTCCTGCCCCAGCGGGGTGAAGTGGATGACGTATTCGCGTTTGCTTTCCCCTGCATGCAAGAGCGGGGCGCCCTCAAGGGGAAGAACGCGCCAGCGTGTCCACAGGCGTTCCAGATCGGGGGACAAGCTGGCCAGGTCGGTGCCGGGGAGAGCGGGTCCCAGGATGTCCCGGGCCTGGGCGTTTGCGAGTCGCACCCGTCCGTGAGGGCTGACCACCAGGACGCCGCTGAGCAGTCGATCGATGATCACTTCATTGAGTCGGGCCAGATCGGCCAGTTCCCGGCCTGCCCGGTTGGCGAAACGGGTACTGTCGTTGGCGCGACGCGTCAGGACATTGGCGCCCCAGGTAGCGCCAAAGGCAGCAGCGCCAAGCAATCCGGCATGGGTCCAGCCCACGCTTCCCGATCCGTACCATTGGGCAATCAGCCCGATTCCCAGCACATGGAGGCTCGCCAGGGCTGCGTAAGTCAGCGCCTGCCGCGACGGCATGACCAGGCCGGCGCCGACGCAGGAGAGCAGCAACACCAATCCCAGCCCACTGCCCAAACCGCCTGTGGCAAGAATCAAGGCGCAAATCCACGGCAGGTCCAGTCCCAGTTGCAACCACGCCTGGACTTCCAGGCGGGGTATACGGCGCAGCAGGGTCAGCATCCAGAGCCCGCTCAAGGCAATCTGGGCCCCGAGCAGGTTGGGGAAGGGCGGCCGAAGCGGCAGTTCCAGATGACTCACGCCAGCGAACCAGGACAGGCCAAGCAGCAGTCCTGCAAAGCCGATCCGGAACAGGTTGAGCAACACCAGCAGCCGCCGTTCGGCCCGGGCCGGCTCGGCAACGGGCTCCAGGCGGGGCCAGGCGCCAGTGGCGAGGATCGGATCAGCGGGGGTCAAGGACATCGACGATTTTCCGAAGAGACGGGATTTTGACGGCAAGGCCGGTTGGTGGCTACACAGCAAGATTTACGCCTGAAATGCAATCTGGGCAGGCTGGGGATGGC
>JBAUIG010000295.1:0-3832 GCA_049682735.1 Candidatus Macondimonas sp.
GGCGTAACAGACGGGAGGCGACCGCCAGGCCGGCGGCGCCGCCGCCGATGACGACGATCTGGTGGCCCTGGGACGGAAACGTGGCAGCCATGATTATTTCCTCTGGAAGCCCTCAACTGGCTTTAAGATAGCCGCAAAACGGGGTTGTAGTCAGTCACGCTTGTATCTGCATGGTTGCGAGGCATGGCCTTTGGGCTTCACGAGGAATCCGCGAGGAGGCGCTCCATGGTGAGCGCTCCTGCATAGCGGGGCGCCCAGTAATTCATGTCGATGACATCGACTCGGACATGCTTTCCGGAGGAGGGTGCATGCACCATACGACCCTCGCCCATGTAGATCCCGACGTGCGACACCGCGCCGTCGATGCGGAAAAACAACAGATCCCCTGGCGCCAATGCGTGTGGCGGAAGCTTGCGTGCCTGATGGGCCTGGTCGATGGCGCGTCGCGGCAAGCGAAATCCCGCCTGGCGATAGGCGTAGGTCACCAGGCCGCTGCAATCGAAGCCGCCCGGCGCCATGCCGCCCAGCCGATAAGGCTGGCCGGTCATTGCCAGGGCCTGAGCCACTACCTCCAGGCGCCGGGAGGCCAGATCGGGGAACTGCCCTGGGGCAGGCAGGGCTTCCGGCGCGGGCGGGTGAATCGGCGCACAAGCAATCAGTGCCAGTGCCAGCAGAGGCCAAAGCAGGATCATGCGCGGGTTGACCCCGGGCGACGATGGGAAATGGGACTCAAGCCAGTGCATCCTGTTCACCGCAGAAACACACTTGCCAGGCCCAGAAAGATGAAAAAACCGCCGCTGTCGGTGATGGCGGTGAGCATCACGCTCGATCCCATGGCCGGATCCCGCTCCAGCCGATGCAGTGTAAGGGGAATGAAAATCCCCATCAGGGCGGCCAGCGCCAGATTGAGCAGCATGGCGGCGCTCATGACCAGACCCAGGTTCAGATTGCCATAGAGCAGATAGGCCACCGTGCCGACAATGCCCCCCCATACAACGCCATTGAGCAGCGCCACCTGCATTTCCTTGCGGATCAGCCGATGGGTATTGCCGCCGGTGATCTGACCCAGGGCCAGGGCGCGGATGATCAATGCGGAGGTCTGATTGCCGGTGTTGCCGCCGATGCCGGCGACGATAGGCATGAGCGCCGCCAAGGCCACCAGCCGCTCGATGGTGCCCTCGAACAGACCGATCACCCGCGAGGCGATCAGGGCCGTGACCAGGTTGACGGCCAGCCAGGGCCAGCGGTTGCGTACGCTGGGCCCGACCCCGGCGAACAGGTCTTCCTCCTCGCGCAGACCGGCTCGTCCGAGCATTTCTGCATTGCGTGCTTCCTGCAGGAAATCCACCACCGCGTCGACGGTGAGTCGCCCCAGCACACGCCGCTGGGCATCCACGACGGGCGCCGAGACCAGGTCATAACGCTCGAAGGCCTGGGCCGCTGCACTGGCCTCATCCAGCGGGGAAAAAGTCACAACATCCCGCGCCATCACCTCGGACACGCGGCGGGTCGGATCCTCTGCCACCATGCGGCGCAGCAGCAAGATCCCGGTGAGGACACCGTGACGATCGGTCACGAACAGCTTGTCGGTATGGTCGGGCAGTTCCCCCATGCGGCGGAGATAGCGATACACCAGATCCAGGGTGATGTCTTCCCGGATGGTCACCGGTTCGTAATCCATCAGCGTGCCGACCGTGTCCTCGGGATAGGACAGGGCGGTTTGCAGCCGGGCGCGATGGCGGGCATCCATGGTGTCCAACACCCGTTGCAGGACGTCGCGCGGCAGGTCGGCGGCCAGGTCTGCCAGTTCGTCCGCGTCGAGTTGCGACGCTGCCGCCTGCAGTTCGGTCTGATCCATACGGGCAATGAGGCTTTCGCGCACTGCGTCGGAGACTTCCAGCAGGATTTCCCCATCCTGGTCCGCCCGCACCAGATCCCAGACCGTCAGGCGATCCTCCAATGGCAGGGATTCCAGAACGTAGGCGATATCGGCCACATGAAGGCGATGAAGCTTGCGCTCCAGTTCGCTCAGGTGCTGGCGGTGCAGGACCTGTTGTTCGAGGGCGTGACGCGGGGTGTCGCTGCGTTCCAGCACATGCTCGACCAAGTGCTGTTTGCGCAGCAGATTGGTGACCTCCTGCAGGATGTGCTGCAAGTGGTTACTGTCGGCCGCTCGCTGGATCGGAGCTGTTTCCATGAAGACTCCGCGGTCAGGTGAAGATTACAGGCGGCGCAGGCAATCAAGATAACGGATCTCATCGGGCGGCAGGCCCGATTGCTGAGCTTCCCACAGTACCTGACCCAGACAGCCCATCATCAGGTGTTCGGCCGCATGAGCCGAGCCTTGACGTGCGGCCAGGCGACGGTGGAGACGGCGAATGCCGGCCGGCCGGTCGGTCTCGACCTGCTCGCGCAAGGCCAGATGCATCCCCATGTGGAGAAAGGGATTCTCGCCGCCGTCTTCGGGCCGAAACTCCGCCTGTGCCAGTTCCATGGCCGGCGTTTCCAGCAGCGCATGATACTCGGGGTGTTCGCCGATCAGTGTCGCGAGGGCACTCTCGAGCGGCGTCAGCGCTTGTTGGTCGCGGGCCTTGCGCCAGGCGGTCGCGTACTGGGTGCGCAGGGCGGCGCGGTCGTTGCCGAACATTCAGCGCACTCCGGATCGCGGTGTGGCGGTGGAGGGCATTTGGTCTGCAAGGGATGCTGCCTGTAAATGCGATGCACTGGCGCACAGATCCACAATGGGACAGCGCTCGCACAGGGGTTTGCGCGCCTTGCAGATATAGCGCCCGTGGAGAATGAGCCAATGGTGGGCATGCTGGCGGTAGACCTCGGGGACCTGCGTCATCAGCTTGTCCTCCACCTCACGCACCGTCCTGCCAGGGGCAAGTCCGGTGCGGTTGGCGACTCGGAAGATATGGGTGTCCACCGCCAGCGTGGGTTCGCCAAAGGCCACGTTGAGCACGACATTGGCGGTTTTGCGGCCGACGCCCGGCAGTGCCTCCAGTTCGGCGCGGGAGGCGGGCACCTGCCCTTGGTGGCGCTCCACCAGCAACCGGCTCATGGCCAGAATGTGGCGCGCCTTGGAGGGGTAGAGCCCGATGCTGCGGATGTGTTGTTTCAAGCCGTCCTCGCCCAAAGCCAGCATGTCCTGAGGTGTCTGCACTGTTTGGAACAGCTGTGTGGTGGCTTTGTTCACACCTGCATCAGTGGCCTGGGCCGACAGGATCACCGCTACCAGCAACTGGTAGGCGTTGTGATAGATCAGTTCCGTTTCCGGTTCCGGGTTGGCTGCAGCCAGGCGGGCAAACAGTTCGGTGCACTGTTCCGGAGTCATGGCGGCCCCGGTTGCAGGTCATTTCCGGTTTTATCGGCCGTTCGCTTGTCCCGCACGACGCGTATGGCGGCGATCAGCAGCGCGAGCAGGATGAAACCGCCCGTCGGCCAGGCCGCGAGAGGGAAGACAACGGCGTCGAGCACCGGCAGGGAACTGGTGCCGGCCCGTGGCAGCCGCGCCAGGGCGCCGGTGGCGAACAGTTCCCGTACTGCGCCGACCAGCGGCGGCATGCCAATGGGGACAAGGATGAAGATCCAGGTATTCTGGGCAGGCGGGAGCGCGTCAGGGCGAGGCTTTGCGCCTGCGCCAAAGACGAGCAGGAGACCCGCGCCGACCACCAAAGGCAGGGAGCCACCAATCGCGGGGTACAGGGCGTGCAGGTAGGCGTTCAGGAATCGGTCCAGCACACTGAGGGCGCTGGCCAGCACCAGCGCGGCGACGGGCAGGTGGATTTCCGGCGGAACAGCCCGCCTGAATCCGATTCGCAATAGCAAA
>JBAUIG010000296.1:0-4389 GCA_049682735.1 Candidatus Macondimonas sp.
GGGCATGGCCGAGCGCAGTGGCCACCGCCCCAGCCAGCTTTCCGGCGGCCAGCAGCAGCGCGTGGCCATCGCCCGCGCCCTGGTCAACGATCCACCGGTGATCCTGGCCGATGAGCCCACGGGCGCGCTGGACAGCAAGAGCAGCGCCGAGGTGATGGCGCTCCTGGCGCAGCTTCATGCCGAAGGGCGCACCATCATCCTGATCACCCACGATCCCCAGGTCGCGGCGCATGCGCAGCGTATTGTGCGCATCAACGACGGCCGCATCACCGAGG
Source organism: Candidatus Macondimonas sp. (assembly GCA_049682735.1). Lineage (GTDB taxonomy): Bacteria > Pseudomonadota > Gammaproteobacteria > UBA5335 > UBA5335 > Macondimonas. The sequence goes on from JBAUIG010000296.1 coordinate 276, forward strand.
ACGGGCCTGCGCAAGCGGGGGCACAAACACTGCCGAGCGACCAGCACCCCACCGATGGCGCCGGCGTGGTGCCGGATCTGGGCGAGGCGGTGAAAGTGGCGCTGCGCTCGCTGCGGACCAATTTGCTGCGCACCGCGCTGACCCTACTGGGCATCGTCATCGGCGTGGCCTCGGTGGTGGTGATGCTCGCTGTGGGTGAAGGCGGCAAGCAGAGCGTGTTGAACCAGATCAGCGCCATGGGCACCAACTTGCTGGTGATCCGCCCCGGCGCACCGGGACTGCGCGGCAGCGGCGACATCGTCACCCTCACGCCTCAGGACGCCGAGGCCATCGCCGCGCTGCCGGATGTGACGCTGGTGGTGCCTGAGCGCGGCGGCCGCCTGACCGCGCGGGTGGGTGCCGTGGACTACCTCACCACGGCGCAGGGCATCGGCCCCGACCTGCCGGCGCTGCGCGACTGGCCGGTGGCGCGCGGGAATTTCTTCACTCGCCGCGATGTCCGCAGTTATGCGCCGGTGGCCGTGCTGGGCCAGACCGTCGCGCGGCTGCTGTTTCCTGCCGGGGAAGATCCGGTGGGCCGCTTCGTGCTGATCAAGAACGTGCCCTTCGAGATCATTGGTGTCATGACAGAGAAAGGGGCCTCCAACTGGGGCACCGATCAGGACGATGTGATCTTCGTACCCCTTACCACCGCCCAGGTGCGCTTGTTCGGGCGCACCCATGTCAACGCCATTACCGTCAAGGTGGGGGATATGAGCCGGGTTGATGGCGTACAGGAAGCGATCCGCCAATTGCTGCTGGCACGCCATCGCAGTGAGGATTTCAGCATCCGCAACATGGCCTCGATCGTCGCCGCCGTCACCAGCGCCCAGAGCACGCTCACTCTCCTGCTCGGGTCGGTGGCGGCCATCTCACTGATTGTGGGCGGCATCGGCGTGATGAATATCATGCTGGTCAGCGTCACTGAGCGCACACGCGAAATTGGCATCCGAATGGCCACCGGCGCGCGCCGGCGCGACATCCTGCTGCAGTTCAACACCGAGGCGGCAGTGGTCTGTACCGTGGGCGGTGTGATCGGCCTCACGCTGGGCTATCTGATCGGCTTTGGCCTGCGTTTTGGCGGCGTGGACATCCTGTTCACCGCGCCACCTGCCGTTCTGGCGTTCCTGAGTGCGGTGGGGACCGGCCTGCTGTTCGGCTACCTGCCTGCACGCAAGGCGGCCCGCCTCGATCCCGTTGTTGCCCTGGCCTCGGAATAAACCCATGCGGCATCCCCTTCCCATCCTGCTGTTGCTGTCCCTGGCTGGTTGCAGCCTGATCCCGGAATACCAGCGCCCTGAGGTACCGGTGCCCACACAGTGGTCACCGCAGACGGCGCCAACGAGGGATCTCACGCCGGATGCATGGTGGACCACATTCGCCAGCCCGGCGCTGAATGAGCTGGTGGATCAAGCCTTGGCCGCCAACCAGGATCTGGCAGCAGGCGTGGCGCGCATCCGCCAGGCCCGTGCCGTTGCGACCATCGCCGGCGCTCCCTCGTGGCCCCAGCTCGATGCCACATGGTCTGCCACCGAAAGCGACCGCAGCGGCCGCAGTGACAACCTGTCGTCGACCACTCAAAGTGGCACCCGCTCCAGCACCCAGCTCACGCTGGCCTACGAACTGGATTTGTTCGGCCGGGTGGCTGCGACCCGCGAGGCGGCGCGCAGCCGCGTCACCGTCAGCCAGTTCGATTTGGCCGCCCTGCGCTTGCTGACCAGCGGCGAAACGGCGCAGGTTGCCCTCAATCTGGCCGCTACGCGCGAACGCTTGCGTCTGGCGCAGGCGAATCTCGAGGCTGTCCACGCTGTACTGTCGGTGCTGGAAGCCCAGTTCGCCGCCGGCCGGATCTCGGCGCTGGAACGTGATCAGCAGCGCACCGTGGTTGCGACCACCGAGGCCAGCCTGGCCGCGCTGACACAGACCGAGGCCAGCATCCGCAATCAGCTGGCCTTGCTCATCGGCGTGGCGACCCCGACATTCCAGGCACCTGATGTCGACTGGGCAGCGCTGACGCTGCCCGAAATCGTGCCCACCGTGCCCGCCGCCCTGCTCACCAACCGACCCGACCTGCGCCGGGCGGAGGCGGAGCTGATGGCTGCCGGCGCCGACATCGGCGCCGCTCGCGCGGCCTTGTATCCCAGTGTGCAAATCGGCTGGGACCGGGCCTGGACCCGCAGCCCCACGGCCACACTGACCACCCTCAGCGCCAGCGCACTGGCCCCCTTGTTCCGGGGCGGTGCGCTGCGCGGCGAGGTGACGTTCACTGAAGCCCGCCGCGAGGAACTGGTGGCCAATTATCGCCAGGCCGTACTGACCGCCTACCGGGAAGTGAGCGATGCCCTTGACGCCCAGCGCCAGAGCGCCCTGCGCAGCGCCGCCCTGGATCAGGCCGCGCTCGCCGCACGGGCCGCTTACGACGGTGCGCGGGCTCGTTTCGATGCTGGCTCCGTGGATTATGTGGTGCTGCTCGACGCCCAGCGCAGTCTGATCACCGCCAATGACGCCGCCGTCAGCGCGCGCCTCGACCGCTTCATTGCTGCTGTATCGCTCTATCGTGCCTTGGGCGGCGGTAGCGCCACTTGATTTTCATTGACACCATCCAGCGTTAGAATCGCTGGGCCTCAACGATTTTCTGGACCGACATCGCCGACCGCCCAGCGGGCCAGTAAGGCCGCCCCGCACCGGGGTGTCAGGCAGACACGCCGACGGCCGGCGTTTCTGAATGCCGCGCGGCCGCAAGGCCGCCTCACCCTCTGCCCAGGAGGTGCGCCATGTTGCTGTCCCGCATCCTTGAATCCGCACTCACCCACGGTCGGCTGACCCTCATCGATCCTCAAGGCCACGCCCATCGCCTCGGGCCGGGCGGCGGACCCGAAGTCGCGATCCAGCTGCGCGACCCCGCCCTGCCCCGACGGCTGCTGCTCCAGCCGGAACTCGCCGCAGGGGAGGCTTATATGGATGGCCGCCTCACCATCGAGCAGGGCACCCTGCGCGATTTCCTGGCACTGGCCAACCAGTGCGCCGAGGCGATCGCCCGCCGGCCGCTACAGCGGGTGTTGGCAGCGGTCAGCCGTCCGCTGCGCTGGCTGCACCAGTTCAACCCAAGCGCGCGTGCGCAACGCAACATCGCGCACCACTACGACCTGTCCGATGCGCTCTACGCGCTGTTCCTCGACAAGGATTGGCAATATTCCTGCGCCTATTTCCCGCACGGCAATGAAACCCTGGAGCAAGCCCAGGCGCTGAAGAAACGCCATATCGCCGCCAAGCTGCTGCTGCAGCCCGGCATGCGGGTGCTGGACATCGGCTGCGGCTGGGGCGGGCTGGCGCTGGATCTGGCGCGCCACGACAGCGCGGACGTGACCGGACTCACATTGTCGGCCGAGCAGCTCAAGGTGGCCCGTGCCCGGTCCGAGTCCGAGGGCCTCGCCCCGCAGGTGCGTTTTGCCCTGCGCGATTACCGCGAGGAGCCGGGGCGCTACGACCGGATTGTGTCGGTGGGGATGTTCGAGCATGTGGGCGTGGACCATTACCGGAACTTCTTTCGTACGCTGGGTCGCATGCTGGCGCCCGACGGCGTCGCCCTTGTGCACGCCATCGGCCGCGCCGATCGGCCCGGCGATACCAACGCCTGGACCCGCAAGTACATCTTTCCCGGCGGTTACTGCCCGGCGCTGTCGGAGGTATTCGCGGCAGTGGAACACAGCGGCCTGTGGGTGACCGATGTTGAGATCCTGCGGCTGCACTACGCCGAGACTCTGCGGCACTGGTTCGAGCGCTTCCAGGCCCAGCGCGAACGTGCCAAGGCGCTGTACGACGAGCGCTTCTGTCGCATGTGGGAGTTTTACCTGGCCGGCGCCGAGATGGGCTTTCGTCATGGCCGGCTGATGGTGTTCCAGCTTCAGCTCGCCCACCGGCCCGACGCCGTTCCGCTCACCCGCGACTATCTTTACGCGGACCAGCGCCGAAGAACACCTGTATCGCTGAACCGGCGGCCAGCCGCCAAGGGATAGGATCAGCCGGTCGGGCCGTGAAATCCTTATCCAGCGCAAAGCCTGACTTGCTGTCAGGA
>JBAUIG010000297.1:0-7020 GCA_049682735.1 Candidatus Macondimonas sp.
CCGGTTGTCAGCCAATGCGCCAAGACTTTGGCCGAGACCAAGGCACTGGTCGGATGCGGGCTGAGCAAGAGCTGCTCCAGGCTGCCATCCTCGAAATCCGCGCGGAACAGACCGTCCAGGGACAACAGCGTGGCAAGCAGCGCGGCCACCCAGACGATGCCGGGTCCTGCCTGGCGCAGCAGCGGGGTGTCGGCGCCCAAGGCCAAGGGAAACAGGCTCACCACGGCGGCGAAGAACACCACGGGATTGCCCAGTTCGCCGAGCCGCCGCGCCGACAGGGTCAAGTCGCGGCGCAACACACCCCACCACGCCGCTGCCAGAGGGCTGCTCATGGCGCTGCCAGGCAGAGTGTCTGCTGGCGAATCTGCACCGGCAGGGACAGGGGCTGATGCGTACTCACTACGGCCACCCCGCCCTGTTCCAAGTGATCCGCCAACAAGCGATTGACCAGCGCACGACCTTCCTCATCCAGGGCGTTGAGCGGTTCATCCAGGATCCAGACCCGTGCTCGCCCGAGCAACAGCCGCGCCAACGCCAATCGCCGACGCTGCCCGGAGGACAGGCGCAGTACAGGCGTTTCCATTGCATCCGCAAGCCCCACAACTGCAAGAAAGTCGTCCAGCCTGGGCTGCGGCAGGCTCGAGCCCTGCAACATCGCGGCCAGACGCAGGTTCTCCCGTGCCGTTAGCGCAAGACTGTGGCCGTTGTGATGCCCCAGATAGCGTCGATCCATCGCATATTCGGCAGGGTGACGCGCGATCTCAAGACCGTTCCAATGCACGCCGCCCTCCTCGGGCGCCGCCAACCCGGCCAGAATACGCAGCAGGCTGGTCTTCCCCGCGCCATTGGGGCCTTCGACCTTCAGCAGTCGCCCGGAAGAAAGCGCAAATCCGAGCTCCTGGAACAGAAGCCGGTCATTGCGGACGCAAGCCAAATCTATAGCGGCCAGGACGGCCCCATCGCTCACCGGCATGATGTCCATTCGGAAATTACGGTCAGACGCGCCACGCGCCAGGGCAGACACCGCTTGCCGGGCGCATCCCCAGCGCATGGCGCAAGCGCTTATTCCTTGATGCGGCTGCCCATGGCTTCGCCTACTTTGCGCGAGCCTTCCTGCATGGCCACATCCAGCGCCTGTGAACGAGCCTTGAAGTACTTACTGCCGACGTCGGATTCAGCGAATTTCAGATAGGCCGCGAGATCGCTGTCCGACACGTCCTTGAACAAGTAGCCAAATTTGATCTGGTTGATCTGCTGCATGAATTCCATGGCCTTTGGCCGTTGGGATTCTATTTTTTCTTTGATCTCAGTGTCAGTCAGCTTTTTTTCGCTGCTAGCAGTCTTGTTCATTGCCTTGACCATGGCCACCCGGGAATTGAGCTGCATGTCGACGGTGGTTTCCGTGGTCAAAGTCGCCTTATCGATCTTTTTATAGAGCGATTTGCGGGCTTCGGGAATGGGGGTTTGCTCCGTCTGCCTGGCAAAGTCCACCAACTCCTTGGCTTTTTCCGGGTCGGCAAGCTGGTTTTCCAGCCGGATCAGTTTCTGACCGGGATTGCCTTCATACCAGCTCAAGACCTTTTGGAGCTCTCCTTCGTTGAGCTGATCGGCCAACCGCTTTCCCACGGTTGTGAGAATGGTTTCTGTCCCAAAGGCTTCCAGCATGACCGCACCGATCTCCCGTTGCTCCGGTGTGGCCTTACCGCTTTCCTCGGCCTTTTTGAGGCTTTCTTTGATAGAACGCGTTGTCTGTCCCAATTGCTGTTCAAGACCGGAGACCCGCATGACTTCGGAGGCCAGCGCCCGTTTATCGGCAGCCTGGGCCAGGCCTGTGGCGAACACCAGGGTCAGCGCCAGGACTACCCGGATTGAACGCTTCCATGACATTGATACTTCACGCATTTATATCTTCTCTATATCTGGATAATGACGAATAGACCCCGCATGCCGGGGAAAGGTTCTCATCGGAGCGCGTAGCATACTCGCCCTTTGCGGTGCGGTCGATGACCGCTCATGTCGCTCATGCCCGTTGCAGCACGGCGCCATAAAAACCATCCGTGCCATGCTCATGAGGGGTCGGCTGAAAGTCCCCATCGCGAAACAGCGTGTCGGGAAGCGCAAGACCCACCTGCGCCATCACCGCCTGGGCCGGCAGGCGGGAGAAATCGGGATGCTCCCGAAGGAAGCCCGCCACGACCTCCCGGTTTTCGGCGTCCACAACACTGCAGGTGGCATAGATCAAACGACCGCCCGGCGCCACCAACCCGGCAGCCGCTCGCAGAATGCGCCCTTGAAGCGTCGCCAGGGCCGGCAAATCGAGCGGCCGATTGCGCAAATCCGGATTGCGCCGCAGGGTGCCGGATCCGGAGCAGGGCGCGTCCACCAGCACGCGGTCGTAACGCCCCCGATGGGCGCGCAATACGGCGTCGGCTTCATGCGCCAGCGCCTGAATGCGAATGTTATGGGCGCCGGCCCGGCGTGCCCGGCGTGCCAGCTCCTCCAGCTTGCGGGGGATCACATCGCAGGCCAGGATCTCGCCTTTGTTGTCCATCTGCATGGCCAGGGCCAGGGTCTTGCCGCCCGCCCCCGCGCAAAAATCCACGACCCGCCCGCGGGATGGCACATCCACCAGGCAGGCCAGCAACTGGCTGCCCTCGTCCTGCACCTCAAAGGCACCTTCCTGGAATCCTGGCGCCTGGAACAAAGCCGCGCGATCCGCCCGCCGCAAGCCGTGCGGCGCATAAGGCGTGGGCTCAAGGTGGATGCCGGCACCTGCCAGGCGCTGCTGCAAGGCATCCCGGTCCGTGCGCAGCGTATTGACCCGCAGATCCAGCGGTGCGGTTCCCGCCAATGCGATCGCCAGGCTCTCGGCTTGCGCGGCGCCCCAGTCGTCAACCATGGCATCCGCCAGGGCCTCGGGCAGGCACTGGCGAATGGCAAAAGGCAAGGATTCGGCCTGCGCCGCGCGCAAAGCGCTGCCCAATCGCGCCGCCTCCGGGGCGGGTAACAGGCTGGCCAAGGCCCGCTCCGACCAGCCTTGAGTCAAAAGATACAAACCCGCCAGATCCGCCGCCACGGCCGCTTCCCTATCAACGCATTGCAGGCAATGGCTGAAAAAGCGTTGCCGCCGCAATACCCCGAACACCCCTTCGGCGATGAAACGGCGATCGCGACTGCCCAGGAAACGCCGTGCCCGGAAAAACCGATCCAGTGCCCGATCGGCGGGCAGCCGGGCCTGCTGCAGGCTTTCCAGTGCTTCGATAAGCTGGCGAAATTGGGCATTGCGGATGCCATGGGCATCGGGAGCAGTCGACATGGGATTCCAGGGGGAGAAGCGGCGTTCCGGCAAGCCCTCAGGGAGGCATAGGGGTCAAGCGGTCGGCCAGAGCGCGCATTTTATCGTCCAGGCTCTGGGGCTTGTCCACCCGGGTGCCGACCTTGAGCGTGGTCATGAGGCGGGGAACGCCTGCTGCGTGCAGGGCTTCGTGGCAAGCCCGAATGGCCTGAAACACAGCATCCCACTCCCCTTCCACCGCGGTGCCAAAGGGATGGGAACGGGGATGCAACCCGTGACGTTGCAGGATCTCCACGCACTGGGCAATCTCAGCGGAGACCGAAGCCCCCACCCCCATCGGCACCACGCAGACATCCACGCTTACCCGCACAGACCGGCTTCCTGTTCCGCCACAACAGCTAGGCCACCGTCCGCCAGACTGGCCCAGGGTCCCCGGCGCATCAATCCTTCCCATTGCGCCGGAGAGCGCACCGACATCAGTCCGGCATAGTCCAGCGCCGCGCCAGCCGGGTTGGGCACCAGCCACATCCAGCGGCGGGTCGCCAGCAGATGGCCGTCACCCGCCCCGGATTTTCCTTGCAGCGCGCGACGCATGCGCAGATACAGCACCCAGGCGATCCGGCCGCCCCGGTCCGGCTGCGCCAGCCAATCGGGAGCAACCGCCGCCACAAGATGCGGGAACGGCCACAACGGCACACGTCCAAAGCCATGGCGCAAATCGGCTTGCAGCAGGGCGCTTGCAACCGGAAGGCCGGCCAGCGGATGCAGTGGCAACGGCGCCAATTCCAGATCCCGCCGCGCCCCGGATCCAGGGCTCAGGGAGGCTCGGAAAAACCCCAGGGCATCACGCCCCTGCAGACAGCGCCACAGCAACGCGAAATCATCGGCATCCAGGCCTTGGCGCCTTCGTGGTTGCTGACGAACGAGGCGCAGTTGCCCCCGCAGCAGCGGCTCCTGCAACAGCTCCGTCCGATGAGTCGCCATCCCGGCAGCCGATGCCATGCCACTACTAACTGGCACCGCCGGTGCCGAGGCCGTGAGGCCAGGGGAAAACGCCTCATGGTTCCATCGAATCAGATAGGGCGAGCCTCGCCAAGCACCGGGCACCAGCGTGGCTGGAGGTGCCAACAGACCCGCCGCTTCCGCGCGCTCCCGCGCACGATCCACCGTCATCCACCACGCCAGCGACCCCGTCTGCATTGGTTCAGGCCTCCTGCCATGCCAGAATGCATCACTTCCCTTGAGACTAATCCAGCCGCTCAAGAACGCAAGCCCTCCCCACAGCGTCCAACACGCCTCTTTGCTCCGGATTGCCCCTTCATGTCCGCACTTCGCTCCTCCAACCCGCGCCGACCGGACGGCATGTCGCTGTTTTTCCTGGTGCTTTTCCTGGCTTGCGGTGGCCTGCTGTATCACCAAACCGGCCTTGCCGGTCTCCGCCAAGGACTGGGAAAAGGTCTCTTGCTATTGATTTCGGTCACGCCCATCGTGCTCATGGCATTGCTGCTGGCAGGCTATGCGCAAGTCCTGTTGCCGCGCAGCTGGGTGGAGTCGCATCTGGGCCGTGGACGCGGATGGCGCGCCATCGGACTGGCGAGTCTGGCTGGCACCCTGATGCCCGGCGGCCCCTTCGCAGCCTTTCCCATCGTACTGGCCTTGCGTCAGTCGGGCGCCGCGCTGGCGCCCTGCGTGGGCTTCCTCACCGCCTGGTCGGTACTGGGTCTGCACCGCATGATCGTGTGGGAAATCCCTTGGCTGGGCTGGCGTTTTGCCCTGCTGCGCTGGGTCATTTCCCTGCCTCTGCCCTGGCTTGCCGCTTATGGGATCACCCGCCTGGATCGCCGCGGCAAAGCAGAGTCGGCGCCATGAACGCCCAAGCGCTGGGCGTCCTGGGCCTGCTGCTGGGCATCATGATCCTGCTGGCGCAGCGTCGCGACGCGGACCTGCATCGGCAAGCCTCAAACGAGGCATGGCAACAGCTGCGCCTGATTGCCCTGCGCTTGCCCTTGGCGCTCATGGCCGCTTCGCTGCTGGGCGAACTGCTGCCACGGGAGACTTTGGCGATCCTGCTGGGGCCCCAAAGCGGCTGGCAGGGAATCGTGCTGGCCACGGGCCTTGGCGCCCTGCTTCCCGGCGGGCCGATGGTCAGTTTTCCGTTTGTGATTCTTTTGCAGCAGGCCGGCATGGCGCCGGCGCCGATGGTGGCCCTGATGACCGCCTGGTCGGTACTGGCCCTGCATCGCGTCCTGAGCTTCGAGCTGCCGCTGATGGGCGCGCGTTTCGTGATGCTGCGCTGGATCGTGTCCCTGCCGCTGCCCCTGATCGCGGGGGCGCTGGCGGCGTTGGCGCTGCGGATTCCGGAGATCAGCCTGGGCTGATCGCGGCGGGTCGCCATGGCGCGCTTAAATCGCAAAGACTTGCGTCAATAGTCCGCCCCCAAGACACTGGGTGGCCGCCGCTCGTCAAAGCGCCTGGCTCAACCCAGAAACTGCATCGGACGCAGCACCAGGGACTGGTCCACCCGGCCGATGGGCCCCCGAGTATCGAACAGCCGGGTGTGGGTGGTACCGAGTCCGGTGGGTTCCATATGGGTGCGGCTTTCCAGACAGATCCATTCGCCTTCCGGATAGCGGTTGAGGTGCAGGTCGATGTCGGCGTTGATGCAGCCCATCTTGCCGCCCAGGTAGAGCTGGCCGATGCCGTTGCCAAAATCGGACATCATGCCCATGTAGCTCACCGCCGTGGTGGGTTCGTCGGCCACCACATCCGCCTCGATGCGCAGCCAGGCCGTGCCTTCCCCCTGGAAAGTGAAGCCGGACACGCGGCGCATTTCCAGCGCCGCATTCAGCCCCGGCGGCCGCTTGCCGGGCTGACCCCGCCCGCCCAGAAAGCCTTCCGGCGCCAGCCCCTCCGGCCCCGTCGGAACACCACCAGCCACCACGGCATGCTCAGGCAGGGTTATCGGCTGCACCCGGCCCTTGAGCGCCGTGGTCCGCGCGACTTCCTTGCCCTCGACCAGCATGCGCGCCTGGATGATGGCGATGCGCTGGCCGGCGCGCAGGGTTTCGGTAATGACTTGAAGCGGCACGCGCGGGGCGGGGCGGCACAGATCGTTGGTGAGGCGCAGGACGCGCCACTCCGGATCGGGTTCATGCCGATCGATCACATGGGCCATCAGGCCGGCGATGGCGCCGCCATGCAATAGGCGGCTGTCCCAGGGGGAATTGGTGCGTTCGGTGGGGATATGGAAATCCCCTTCGCGGTGGTAAAGCGCGTCCTTCATGGCGTCGTTCCTTGACGTCGTGCATTGGGAGGCAGACCGGATCAGGCGCCGGCTTGGGATGATCACTCAGGGCATGATTTCTTCTTCGATGCGGAGGCGGTGGCCATCGGGATCCTCGATCTCGAAACGGCGGTGGCCATCGGCGGCGCGGCGCAGGTAACCGGCAACCGTGGCACCGGCCGCGTTGCAGCGTCGATACAGGGATTCGGCCTCGGCCACCTGGACTTGCAGCGACTGGGGATGAGGGTTGCGCTCTTCGGCGAGCAGGAGCTGCCAATCGCCACGACACAGCAGCGCGCGCCGACCGGCATCAAGCCACTGGGCCAACTCGAGCCCCAGGGCCTGTTCGTAGAAGCGGATGGATTTCGACAGATCACGGACGGCAAAGGCGGGAATGGGGGGAGATGCACTCGCCCATCGTTGGGGCACATCCATAGGGTTG
>JBAUIG010000298.1:0-1957 GCA_049682735.1 Candidatus Macondimonas sp.
GCTTCCCGCTGCGCGGGCGGCAGGAGCGGATCAGCAACGGGGGCGCCATGCGTCAGGGCCATTTCAGGCCATCAGTCGCGAAAGCGGCGCGTCAGATCGCCGTAGGCATCGATGCGGCGGTCGCGGAGGAACGGCCAGATACGCCGCACCTGTTCGCCATGCGCCAGATCCAGCGTCGCGCTCAGAATCTCGGGCGCCGCGGTTCCGGCCTGGGCCAGGATTTCGCCCTGGGGGCCGGCGATGAAGCTGCTGCCCCAGAAGCCAATGCCCGCGCTGTGGGCCGAGGGATCGGCTTCGTGGCCCACCCGGTTGCAGGCCAGGACGGGCACACCGTTGGCCACGGCATGGGCGCGCTGGATGGTGATCCATGCGTCCCGTTGACGGGATTGCTCATCGGCCGGATCGTCCGGGTTCCAGCCGATGGCAGTGGGGTAGAGCAGCAGTTCCGCGCCGGCCAGGGCCATGAGCCGCGCCGCTTCCGGGTACCACTGATCCCAGCACACCAGCACCCCGAGCCGACCCACGGCCGTATCAATGGGGGTGAATCCCAAATCGCCCGGCGTGAAATAAAACTTTTCATAGAACCCCGGATCGTCCGGGATGTGCATCTTGCGGTAGCGGCCGGCAAGGCGGCCATCGGCGTCCAGCACCACCGCGGTGTTGTGGTAAAGCCCCGGCGCGCGCCGTTCGAACAGCGAGGCCACGATCACCACGCCCAGTTCCCGTGCCAATGCGCCCAATTGTTCGGTGCTGGGGCCGGGGATGGATTCGGCCAGATCGCACAGAGTGGGGTCCTCGATCTGGCAGAAATAGGGCGTGTTGTGCAGTTCCTGCAGCAGCACCAGGCGCGCGCCGCCCGCTGCCGCTCGTCGGATGTCATCCATCTGGGTGGTGAGGTTGGCGACGGGATTCTCCCCGCAGCGCTGCTGCACCAGGGCAACATTCAATGGGCGGCTCATGGGCGTGGTCCAACAAGGTGGGTAGGCCGGAAATTCTAGCAAAATGAAATAACAGCGCGATTGCACGATGAAGGGCGCAGACACCCGACCTTGTCGATCACTACCGGTGGCAAATGCTCTGGCCGACCACTATGGTTGAAGGCGATCACAACGCGATTCCGTGGGCATCGGTACGGACGCATGAACACAGGATCTTCAAGGAGGAACGATGGCGGCCAAGACGGGATTCTGGGCCATTGCCCAGACGCAGCCTGAAAAAACGGCGCTGGTGGCGGACGATGGTCAGGCAATGAGCTTTGGCGAGCTCGATGAACGGGTCAACCGCCTGTCCCACGGCTTGCGCGCCCTGGGCTTGCAGTATCGCGACGGCATCGCGATGTTGATGCATAACGACCCCGTGTGGATTGAGACCTTTCTGGCGGCGCACCAGATCGGCCTGTACCTGACGCCCATAAACTACCATCTGACCGGGCCCGAAGTGGCCTACATCATCGGCAACTGCGAGGCCAAGGTGTTCATTGCCCATGAGCGCCATGCGGCTGTGGCGCTCAAGGCGGTGGAGGAACTGGGCTACGACCGCTCCCGCTGTTTTGCGGTGGGAAAAATCCCCGGGTTTCGTGATTACGAGGCGTTTCTGGCGGAACACCCTGCGACGCCCCCCGAGGACAGACAGGCGGGAACCCTGATGCTCTATACCTCGGGCACCACGGGGCGACCCAAGGGGGTGCGGCGCGCCTTGATGCCGGGCAATCCCGATGTGGTGGCCAGTCTGGCCGGCATGCTGGGCGCCCTGTTCCAGCTCAAGTCCGGCGAGGGCGTTCATCTGGTGACCGGCCCGCTCTATCACGCCGCTCCTGGCGGGTTTGGCACGGCTTCCCTGCATCTGGGGCACAGCTTGGTGCTGATGGACCGTTGGGACGCCGAGGACACCCTGCGCCGCATCGAGCGCGAGCGGGTGACCTCCACCCATATGGTGCCCACCATGTTCCATCGCCTGC
>JBAUIG010000299.1:0-4738 GCA_049682735.1 Candidatus Macondimonas sp.
TACTAACAGATCGCGCGCGGCAGGTCGCGCAATGACGTGGTGAAATTTGGTGACAGGTTCGCCTGCCGCATTCCCCACTGAGGTCGTGCCTGCCAGCCGGTCGCGCCCACGCCCACGGTGCCGCGCCCGAAACGCCGATTGATCGCGTCCATTGTCTGCATCAGCCCATCGTCGCCGATGGTGATCGGAGCGAACAGATCAGGCTGCAACAGGTCTGGACAGCTTAAATCCATCAACCACACGCCGGCCTTCTTGTAGGCGAAGCCCGCCTTGAGAAGGCCGCGCTGCATCTGCCGAATGGTCTCAAGCACCACTCGGGAATCGCTGGTAGGGCGCGGCAGATCGGTCGTGCGCTGCGGATGGTGTTGGCACAGTTCGGGGCGGAAGGGGTCGGTATTGGCGAAGATGCCCACGGCGCTGGTCACCAGCCCACGCGCCCGCAATTTCTCGCAGGCGCGCACCGCGAAGGTGGCGAAGGCCTCGCTGATAGCCTTGTGATCCTCGACGCGCTCACCGAAGGATCGGCTGACCATGATCTGCTGGCGGGCGGGTTCCACTTCTTCCAACGCGAGGCACGGCTCGCCAGCCAGTTCCCTCTGTGTGCGGGCCAGCACTACGCCGAAGGTTTCCAGAATCAGGTCGTGACGCGCATCGCGCAGTTGCAGCGCCGTCTCGATGCCCATCCCGCGCAGCTTGGCGGCCCAGCGCAGCCCCACGCCCCATAGTTCACCTACGGGCGTGGCAGCCAGTACCTCGGCCAAAGCGGGCGGCGACAGCGCAGACAGATCAGCTACCCCGCCCAGCGCGGCGGGATAGCTGCCCGGTTTGCGGGTAGTGGTCTTGGCGACATGATTGCCGAGCTTAGCCAAGGTCTTGGTCGCACCAATGCCGACACAGCTTGGGATGCCCGTCCAGCGATATATGCGGTCACGCAGTTCGCGGCAGAACGTCGCACGCTCTGGGATACCGGTGAGGTCGAGAAAGGATTCGTCGATGCTATAGGATTCTACGCGCGGCACGACCTCGCGCAGGATGGCCAGTATGCGGGCGCTCATGTCCCCATAGAGGGTGAAGTTGGCCGAGCGGATCGCCAGTTGGCGGCGGACGGCGAGTGGAACCTCGTGGATTGGCTGGGCCATCCGCACGCCCAGCGCCTTGGCCTCGTCGGAACGCGCGATGGCGCAGCCATCATTATTCGACAACACCACCAGCGGCTGGCCGCGCAGTTCCGGCTGGAACACCCGCTCGCAGCTCGCGTAAAAATTGTTGCCGTCGATCAACGCGAACACGGGCGGCGTCAAGTCAATGATTGACGGCCATGTTCGCGGCGCATTCGGCGCGCGACCCCGACCACGACGAAGATTTCGACCTCCATGTCCGGCGGCAGGACGATGGAGGCGATGCTCGGGTTGCGGCTCTGCAACTCGATGTGATCCTTAAATATATACAACACCTTACACACGGGAGCGTTGCCGTCCCACACCGCAATGACCACGTCGCCGTCTTGCGGACGCACACTGCGATCCACAATCAGCACGTCACCGTCGCAGATGCCCGCCCCAATCATCGAACAACCTTCGGCGCGGTAAAGGAAGGTCGCGGGCGGATTGCGCACCAGCAGTTCATTCAGATCGACGCTGTCGCCCTCGAAGTCCTCTGCCGGGCTGGGGAAGCCCAAGACTGCGCGTGCCGCGCCCATGGGCAGGCGCAGCACGGGCGCATCTACTTCTGCCTGTCCCAGCAGGATGGCGCGGGTGTCGAGCGCGTGAATGAAAACAGGGGTCGTGTTCATGCACCGTATTTAAGCACGGTCGTCGTCAAAACTCCCATGGACGGACAAATCCGCAATGTGCAATCGCGACGCATGGCTAAGTCTTGGCCACGAAAAGGCTGCCTGCGTGTGCTCCGGCGAGGAATTGGCGCAGGTTTTGAGAGATTGAGAGCAGAAAGGGCCAAACTGGGAGGGACTCTCCGGACGGTGGTCACCACGGCGTGGCACATCGTTGTGTCGAGGAAACCGGAAATAAAAACGCCCCACTGAGAACCGTTGGGCGCTGAATTTTGGTGGCCAGGGACGGAATCGAACCGCCGACACGGGGATTTTCAATCCCCTGCTCTACCGACTGAGCTACCTGGCCGCATGGAAGATGGCATTGGCCGTTGCGGCCAAATTCAAGAGAGGGCGAAATTTACCCTCTGCCTGGTTTTCCGTCAAGCTGGGCGCGCTGCCTTCAGCCCCCGGCGACGGGCGGTACGTAGTCCGGCGGCGCGGCAACCTCGCCCCCGAAGAAGAACTTGGCCATCTCCTGCTCCAGGAACTTGCGCGCCTTGGGGTCTATGGGCGTGAGGCGGTATTCGTTGATCAACATGGTCTGGTGGCTGAGCCAGCTTTGCCAGGCCTGCTTGGATACCGATTCGAAAATGCGCTTGCCCAGTTCGCCGGGGTAGGGCGGAAAATCCAGCCCTTCCGCTTCGTGTCCCAGCTTGATGCACTGCACCATGCGTGTCATGTGATTGTCCTCCATCTCGCCGGCCTGTTGGGTGCCCCCGCCTCGGGCGGAATCGGGCCGCTGCCAGATGAGACCCGCGCTTGCGATGGAGTCTCGATCTTTAGACGACCAAGGCCGGGAAAGCCTCTAGCGGGCTTTTGACGCCAGCCCTGCCAAGCCGACGGTCACCGGCTTGGCCTGTCCTCGGGGGAATCGCACTCGATTCTATACCAAAGCGCGGGGAGCGGACTTCAATCTGACTGGACAAGCCGGCGTCGACGATGCGCGCAACCTGGACCGGCCACGCGCATGGTTCAGGGTTTGATCTTGTAGCCGGTCTTGAAGATCCAGGCGATGACCGCGAGGCAAAGCGCAAGAAACAGCACAATCATGCCCAGGCTGACCGCAACGCGGACATCCGCCACACCATAGAAACTCCAGCGAAAACCGCTGATGAGGTAGACGACGGGATTGAGCAGCGCGACCTTCTGCCACAGGGGCGGCAGCATCTGGATGGAATAGAAGCTGCCGCCCAGGAAGGTCAACGGCGTGACGATCATGAGGGGGATGATCTGCAGTTTCTCCCAGTTGTCCGCCCACACGCCCAGGATGAAGCCGAACAGGCTGAAGGTCACCGCAGTCAGGAACAGAAAGGCCGCCATCCACAGCGGATGGGCGATGGTATAGGGCACGAACAGCCGCGCCGTCGCCAGGATCAAGAGGCCCAGCAGCAGCGACTTGGTCACCGCCGCGCCGACATAACCGGCGACGATCTCGACCGCCGACACCGGCGCCGACAGCAGCTCGTAAATCGTGCCGGACCACTTCGGCATGTAGATGCCGAACGAGGCGTTGGAGATGCTCTCGGAGAGCAGGGAGAGCATTACCAGTCCGGGAATGATGAACGCCCCATAGGAAATGCCCTCGATCTCGCCCATGCGCGAGCCGATTGCGGCGCCGAACACGACGAAATACAGGGATGTGGACAGCACCGGCGAGGCAACGCTCTGCATCAGGGTGCGCAACCAGCGCGCCATTTCAAAGCGATAGATGGCCCGGATGGCATGGATGTTCATGCTTCGGCCCTCAGGATGTCGACAAAGATTTCCTCCAGCGAGCTTTCCCGTGATTGCAGACTTTTGAAATCGATGCCGTTTGCGGAAAGTTCACGCAGCATCGGCGCGATCCCGGTCGGTTCATCCTGGGTCTCGTAGGTATAGATCAGCTCGCTGCCATCCTCGGAAAGCGCCAGTGCATAAGCGGCAAGGCCCGCCGGCATCACCCGCAACGGCTGCTGGAGTTGCAGCCGCAATTGTTTCTTGCCCAGGCGACGCATCAGCACCGCCTTGTCCTCGACCAGGATGAGTTTACCGTTGCGGATCACGCCGATGCGATCGGCCATCTCCTCGGCTTCCTCGATGTAGTGGGTGGTCAGGATGATCGTCACGCCGCTGTCGCGCAGACGACGCACCATCGCCCACATGTCGCGCCGTAGCTCGACATCCACGCCCGCCGTCGGCTCGTCGAGAAACAGGATCTCGGGTTCGTGGGACAGCGCCTTGGCGATCATGACGCGCCGCTTCATGCCCCCCGACAGGCTCATGATGCGGTCATTGCGCTTGTCCCAGAGCGACAGATCGCGCAGGACCTTTTCCAGATAGCCGGGGTTCGCCGCCTTGCCGAACAGGCCGCGACTAAAGCAGACCGTCGCCCACACGCTTTCGAAGGCATCGGTGAACAATTCCTGCGGAACCAGACCAATCTTGGCCCGGGCCGCGCGAAACGCCGTACGGATGTCGTGGCCGGCCGCCCGGATGGTGCCCGAACTGGGATTGACGATGCCGCAGATGATATTGATCAGTGTGGTCTTGCCGGCGCCATTGGGCCCCAGCAGGGCAAAGATTTCCCCGCGCCGGATATCGAGATGGATATCATCCAGCGCGCGAAACCCGGTCCCGTAGATCTTGTTCAGCGCCGTGACGGAAATGATCGGCTGCACACAGTCCCCTTGTCGTGATCGGTTGTGGTCGCCATGATATCGGCCAGCTTTCTAGACCGCCTGTGCTTCCGGCGCCAAGCACTCCAGCAGATCCAGCACGGGCTTCACCATCCCCCCCGGCGGCGCATCCCCCGTGCGGTACCAGACCCCGGCGCGAGCCGCGGGCGCAGCCCTGTCCAGCGCCGCGAGATGCAGCCGCCAGGGCTGGATGCGCAGGCGGCGATGGGTGAGGACATGCCGCATCACGGGC
>JBAUIG010000300.1:0-1710 GCA_049682735.1 Candidatus Macondimonas sp.
GGCACGTCCATCCCGGCCAGGGCGCGGATCAGCAGCTCGGTCTGGCGCTCCCCGCCGCGATAGCCCCGGGCCAGGTTGACATGGACGACGCGCAAGACCGGCCCGGCGCCTCAGTCGACCAGCCGGAAGCGGGCCCCGCAATAGATACAGCGTGCCTCATCGCCGGCATTTTCCAGCTGAATGTAGACGCGTGGATGGCCGTTCCACAAACTGCTGCCGGGAACCGGGCAATAGGTGGGCAGGTCGACCCGATGCACCGCGTAGGCTTGTTCGGCCGCTGGGGTATTGGTGCCGATCTGGGGCGGTTGCACGTTGACCTCACCATGATCCATGCGTCGTTCTCCGTCATCGAAGTGAAAAAGCCTTAACTGCGGCATCTTGCCCCACAGGGGCGGATGCATCAACCGCAAGCACAACCGCGGCCAGCGACCCGGTCTTGCAGCCGGTTTTCCCGGTCCATCGAATAAGCGCAGGTCACCCGGCCACCGAGCGCCGGGCATGAACCGCGTGATCGGGAATCCACTATCGGTGACACGACGAGGCACCCGCTGGCTAAAGGCCCGCTAGAAGCTTTTCCGCCACAGCATTGTTGAGGCGACGATCAAACGCATGCCATGACATCGAAGCAATACCGCGGGATGTTGCAAGTTGGCGATCCAGTGGATCCCGGGCAACAATCCAGCAACCAGAACCATTGCGGTAGATACCATGACCAACGCGAACCCGTCCGACACGATGCGACTGCGCTTGCGCCATATCGTCTTCGGCACGGATAGCCCGGCTGGGCGCGCCTTTGATCAGTTCCTGATCGTGGCGATTCTCGCCAGTGTCACCGCCGTCATGCTCGACAGTGTGCAGTCGATCCACGATCAATACGGCCATTGGCTCTATCTCGCCGAATGGGGCTTCACCGTCATTTTCACGGTGGAATACCTGCTGCGGCTCTGGATCAGCGAACGTCCGTCGCGCTATGCCTTCAGCTTCTATGGGATCGTCGATCTGCTGTCGATTGTGCCGACCTACCTGAGCCTGCTGGTGCCCGGCGCGCACTATCTCCTGACGCTTCGCGTCCTGCGGGTGCTGCGGATATTCCGCGTGATGAAGCTGCTGTCCTTCGTCAGCGAGGCCAATTTCCTCGTCGACGCTCTGGTGCGGGCACGCCGCAAGGTGGTGGTGTTCTTGCTCACGGTGCTGGTGATCATGATCAGCTTCGGCAGCCTGATGTACGTCATCGAAGGGCCGGAACACGGCTTTACCAGCATTCCCGTCAGCATCTACTGGGCGATCGTAACCGTGACCACGGTCGGCTACGGCGATATATCCCCCCAAACCCCACTGGGCCGAGCGATCGCCTCGCTGGCGATGATCACGGGCTATGCGATCATCGCCGTGCCCACGGGCATCGTGACCGCGGAAATGACCTCGGCCATGAATCGCAATCGCTATGCCCGGGAATGCCGCCACTGCAGTCTGCGTGAGCACGAAGCAGACGCCTTGTTCTGCCGACGCTGCGGCGAGCCTCTGCCGTCCGTCGAGACGCCCGAACAAGCCTGAAAAGCGCTGATGAGCCGTCTCAGCTTTCTCGACTGAAACCGCGCGTCGTGGGGGTGGCATGATCCGGTAAATCCCATGACTCAGCGAGCGGGCGACTGGACCTCCATGCCGCGAAAGCTGGAGCAGCGCTGGAATACCTCCAGGGTGGGCGACAGT
>JBAUIG010000301.1:0-1866 GCA_049682735.1 Candidatus Macondimonas sp.
TGGCGGCCGATCTCGGCGCGATCGGCCATGGCAACGGGGACTTCATGGACGATATGGCCGCCGCTGATCACCAGCAGACGATCGCAAGCTGCAACAGTTCGTCGAGATCCTCGGCACCGCCGCACGGGAATGGCGTGGGCATGGCCGGGGCGATCGATTGCGCTCACCGATTCGCCAGCCAGGCGCGCCAACCACCGAAGCGCGTGATGTCTTGCGCGCCCGCAACCGCATGACCCTCGCAGACGAAACCCTTCACCCAGCGCCCATTGGCCAGTTCCACGCTACCGATGGCCAGCGGCGCCGGCACACCAGTGAGAAACGCACCGACCTGCGCCATAGGCAACTCCCACACCTCAACCTCGATGGGGCTGCCGGATGCATCACGCACCAGACCAGGACGCGGCGGCTGGAAACCAGCCAGGGCAAAGAGGCGATAGGCACTGGCCGTGTGGGCGCGCTGCTGCAGCCGGGCGCCCAGCGCGGTGAGTTCGCCGTTCAAGGGCAAGCCCTGCATGTGGCCACCACAAACAGCGAGCGCGAGCATGGCGGCGCCTGCCGATTGTTCCGTCAAGGGGGGCGTCTCTGCGAGCGGCAGATTGCTGGCACCCAGGCGGGTGCTGGTGGCCCGATGCAGCCGGTCAGCAAGCGCGAGCAGCCGCGCGTCGTGGCCCGCCGGCGCCTGCAAGGTGATGCCGAATGGCAGCCCGATGGGCAAGCCGCCACATGGCACTGCCACCGCGCAAAGATCCAGCAGATTCAAATGGTTGGTGTAATAGCCCAGGCGATCATTCAGCCCGACCGGATCGGCCAGTGCCTCGGCGCGGGTATAGACCGTGCCGATCGTGGGCGTCACCAGCAGATCGATGTCCTCCCACAGCGGCCGCAGCGCCTGGCGCAAGGCGCGCAGCCGGTATTGCCCCGTGAAGGCATCGGCGGCTGAGAATCGACTGCCCGCCTCAATGATCTGCCGCACCACAGGCAACACGGCCTCGGGACATTGGCTCAACAAGTCGCGGATGACGAGGTGGCGTTCCGCGAGCCACGGGCCGTCATAGAGCAACCGGGCCGCCTCGCGAAAAGGCGTGTAGTCCACCTCGACCGCCTCACCGCCCAGCGCTTCGAGAGCCGTCACGGCATGCTCGAAGGCCGCGGCACTCGCGGCATCGCCAAAGAATTCCCGTTGCGCCGGCCGGGGCACACCAAAACGAAAACCCACCCCGCTCGCAGCAGGGGTTATCGCTAAGTCACGCGAAAACGGATCGTCCCCATCAAAGCCCGCAACCACATCGAGCACCGCCTGGGCATCAGCGCAGGTCAGCGCGAACACCGACACGCAGTCCAGCGAACGACAGGCGGGCAGCACACCGCGCGTGCTGATCAGACCGCGGCTGGGCTTGAGTCCGACCAGATTGCCCAGCGCCGCCGGAACCCGGCCGGAACCCGCCGTGTCGGTGCCCAGCGCGAAGCTGACCAGCCCCTTGGCCACTGCCGCCGCCGATCCTGAACTCGATCCGCCGCTGATGTAGGCCGGATCAAAGGCATTGGCCACCGCCCCGTAGGGCGAGCGGGTGCCGGTCAGGCCCGTGGCGAATTGATCCAGATTGCTCTTGCCGATCAGGATGGCGCCGGCATCCAGCAAGCGCTGAACTGCCGGCGCCGTCACGTCGGGCACGTAGGCAAAATCCGGGCAGGCCGCAGTGGTCGGCAGCCCGGCGACGTCGATGTTGTCCTTGACCGCGAACGGCATACCAAACAGCGGCAAGTCATTGGCACCCCGCGTCTCCAGGGCCGCCGCGCGCGCGCGCAAGACATCACTCCCGATCCGGCTGATCCAGATCGCCGGATCGGGCTCGGCTTCAAGTCGTG
>JBAUIG010000302.1:0-4009 GCA_049682735.1 Candidatus Macondimonas sp.
GTACACGATGAAAAAGGCAAGCTGTTCGAGGTGGTGATCCAGCTCGGGGCGATCCTGGCGGTGTGCTGGGAATATCGCACTCGGCTGGCAGGCGTGGTGCGGGGCCTGCCCGGTGATCCCCAGGCGCGGCGTTTCGCGACCAACGTACTCATCGCCTTCCTGCCCGCCGCCGTGCTCGGCGCGCTGTTTATCGGGCCAATCAAGGCCGTGCTGTTCCAGACCCCCATCGTGGCTGCGGCATGGATCCTGGGGGGGCTGTTCATCCTCTGGACCGAGCGCCGTCCGCATTCGGTTCATGCTGCAACGGTCGAGCAGATGAGCGCGCTGGATGCACTTAAAGTGGGGCTGGCGCAAACCGTCGCCCTGGTGCCAGGCGTATCGCGCTCAGGCGCCACCATCATCGGCGGACTGTGGTTCGGTCTGTCGCGCCGGGCGGCAACGGAGTTTTCCTTCTTTCTCGCCATTCCCACCATGTTCGCTGCCACCGCCTATGACCTGTACAAGCATGGCGGCCTGCTCAGCGCCGGCGATCTGGGGCCCTTCGCGGTGGGATTCCTGGCCGCTTTTGCCAGCGCTTTTATCGCTGTGCGCGCCTTGCTGCGCTATATCGAGCGGCATGATTTCACCGTGTTCGCCTGGTATCGCATCCTCTTCGGTGTGCTGATTCTGGCGTTTGGCTGAAACCACGCTTTCTGGAACTCCGAATCTCTGGCAGATACGACCATTGGCCCTATTTCTGGGATAGATCCAAGGCGCCCGATGAAGCGCAACACGTGTCGATCCGGCCAAGCGATGGGACTGACAGACCGATCATGGCGTGTTTGCCCTGCCCACGCCCACGGGAATAGCCACCCAAGCCCAGGCTATTTGGTCACACCGTAATCTGCGCCTCCCGCAGGCGGTGAATTTCATCGCGGACCTTGGCGGCCTGTTCGAATTCCAAATCCCGGGCATGGCGCTGCATGCGGGTTTCCAGTTCGCGGATTTTCTTATCCATGGCCACCGGATCGGCAAGCAAGGGCCGGTCTTCGGGCCGCGGACGGCGATTTTTGTCGCGCACGTTGCGGCCCGGAATCGTCCTGCCCGTTTCCATGATGTCTTCTACGCTCTTCTGGATCCCCTGCGGGGTGATGCCATATTGGCGGTTGAAGGCTTCCTGCTTGTGACGGCGGCGGTCGGTTTCATCGATCGCCCGACGCATGGAGTTGGTGATGTAGTCGGCGTAGAGGATGGCGCGGCCATTGAGGTTGCGGGCGGCGCGGCCAATGGTCTGGATCAGCGAGCGCTCCGAACGCAGGAAGCCCTCCTTGTCGGCGTCGAGAATCGCTACCAGCGACACCTCGGGCATGTCCAGGCCCTCGCGCAGCAGGTTGATCCCCACCAGCACGTCGAACTCCCCCAGCCGCAGGCCGCGCACCAACTCAATCCGCTCCACGGCGTCGATGTCCGAGTGCAGGTAGCGCACCCGCACGCCATGCTCGGCGAGAAAATCGGTCAGATCCTCCGCCATGCGCTTGGTCAGGGTGGTGATAAGCACCCGGTCCCCGGCCTCGACCCGCACGCGGATCTCTCCCAGCACATCATCAACCTGGGTCCGTGCAGGCCGGATTTCCACCTGCGGATCAACCAGCCCGGTGGGCCGCACGACCTGTTCGGCCACCGCATCGCTATGGGCCAGTTCATAGGGCCCGGGTGTGGCGGAAACATAGATCGTCTGCGGCGCGAGCCGTTCGAATTCCTCGAATTTCAAGGGGCGATTGTCGAGTGCCGAGGGCAGCCGAAAGCCATATTCCACCAGGTTTTCCTTGCGCGAACGGTCGCCCTTGTACATGGCCCCGAGCTGGGGAATGGTGACGTGGCTCTCGTCGATCACCAGCAAGGCTTCGCCGGGGAGATAGTCGAACAAGGTCGGCGGCGGCTCTCCCGGCTTGCGGCCGGAGAGATAGCGTGAGTAATTCTCGATGCCTGAGCAATAGCCCAGCTCGGCGATCATCTCCAGATCGAATTGGGTGCGCTGCTCCAGCCGCTGGGCCTCCAGCAAGCGGTTTTGCGCGCGTAAACTCTCGAGCCGGAGCTTGAGGTCGATGCGAATCTGTTCCACCGCGGCAAGCAGATTTTCGCGCGGGGTGACGTAATGGCTCTTTGGAAAGACGGTGTAGCGCGCAAGCGGCCGCCCCAGTTCCCCGGTGAGGGGATCAAAGAGACGGATCGACTCGATTTCCTCATCGAACAGTTCCAGGCGCACGGCTTCCTGTTCCGATTCGGCCGGGAAAATGTCGATCACATCGCCCCGCACGCGGAAGGTGCCCCGTGTCAGCTCCAGCTCGTTGCGGGTGTACTGCAGTTCGGTGAGTCGCCGTAGCACGGTGCGCTGGTCGAGGCGGTCGCCCGGCAGCAGGTGCAGCACCATGCTGAAATAGGCCTGGGGATCGCCGAGACCGTAGATCGCCGACACACTGGCCACGACGATGGCATCGCGCCGCTCCAGCATGGCCTTGGTGGCCGACAGGCGCATCTGTTCGATGTGCTCGTTGATGGAAGCGTCTTTTTCGATGTAGGTGTCGGTGGAGGCGACGTAGGCCTCGGGCTGGTAATAGTCGTAATAGGAAACGAAATACTCCACTGCGTTGCGCGGAAAGAAACCCTTCATTTCGCCGTAGAGCTGGGCGGCCAGCGTCTTGTTGGGCGCCAGGATCAGGGTCGGGCGCTGCAGTTGGGCGATCACATGGGCGATGGTGAAGGTCTTGCCGGAACCCGTGACGCCCAGCAGGGTCTGCCGTGCCAGCCCGTCCTGCAGGCCCTCCACCAGACGCGTGATCGCCTCCGGCTGATCACCGGCGGGCGCGTAGTCGGCATGCACTTCGAATCGATCGGTCATTGCGATGGTCCAGGGGGCTAATTAAGATGAGCGGTTATTCCGCAGCCGGCAAAGAGGACATCAACTTGGGCATTCGATTGTCTCAGCGAGTTCAACGCATCAAGCCCTCCCCCACCTTGGCGGTCACCGCCCGGGCCGCCGCGCTCAAGGCCAGCGGCAAGGATGTGATCGGCTTGGGGGCCGGGGAGCCGGATTTCGACACGCCCGATCACATCAAGGCGGCGGCGATGGATGCCATCAACCGCGGTTTCACCAAGTATACGGCGGTGGACGGGACCGCCGGCCTCAAACAGGCGGTGATGGAGAAGTTTCAGCGCGACAACGACCTGCGCTATACCGCCAAGCAGATCTTGGTGTCCTGTGGCGCCAAGCAGAGCTTCTTCAACCTGTGCCTGGCCCTGCTGGATGCGGGCGATGAGGTGATCATCCCCGCGCCCTATTGGGTCTCCTACCCGGACATGGTGCTGATTGCCGATGCCACCCCGGTGATCGTATCCACCACCATGGACGCGGGCTTCAAGATCACCGCCGAACAACTCGAAGCGGCGATCACCCCGCGCACCCGCATGCTGGTGCTCAACAGCCCGTCCAATCCCACGGGCAAGGCCTACAGCCGCGCCGAACTCCAGGCCCTGGGCGAGGTGCTGCGGCGCCATCCCGACGTGCTCATCGTCAGCGACGACATCTATGAAGTCATCCTGTGGACGCCGGAGCCATTCGTCAATATCGCCATGGCCTGCCCGGATCTGGTCGAGCGCACGGTGGTCATCAACGGCGTCTCCAAGAGCCACGCCATGACCGGTTGGCGCATTGGCTATGCTGCGGGTCCCGAAGGGCTGATCCAGGCCATGACGAACGTGCAATCCCAGAGCACCTCCAACCCCACCTCCATCTCCCAGGTCGCCGCCGAAGCCGCCTTGCGCGGCGATCAGGCTTGCGTCGGCGAAATGGTAAAAGCCTTCCGGCAACGCCACGACGCCGTGGTCGCCCGACTCAATGCATTGCCCGGCGTGCGCTGCCTGCCCTCGGATGGCACGTTCTACGCGTTCCCGGATTTCTCGGCCGTGCTGGCACGGCGCACGGATCTGGCCGATGACGTGGCCCTGGGCGAGTTCTTGCTGAACGAAGCCC
>JBAUIG010000303.1:0-8135 GCA_049682735.1 Candidatus Macondimonas sp.
TGGAGCGGGTATTTTTCTGCAATTCCGGCGCCGAGGCCAATGAGGCCGCCATCAAACTGGCCCGCCGCCTGGGCCACGCGCGGGGGCTCACACTGCCGCGCATCGTGGTCATGGAAGGCGCTTTTCATGGCCGCACCCTGGCCACCCTGACCGCCACCGCCAACGCCAAGGCCCAGGAAGGTTTTGGCCCCCTGGTGGACGGCTTCATCCGCATTCCCTTTGGGGACTTGGCGGCCCTGGAACGGCTCGCCAAGGAGCACGCCGGCATCATTGCGGTCCTGCTGGAGCCGGTCCAGGGCGAAGGCGGCATCCGCATTGCCTCGGCATCGTATCTGGCCGGGGTACGCGCCCTGTGTGACCAGCAAGGCTGGCTGATGATGGTCGATGAGATCCAGTCCGGCATGGGGCGCTGCGGCACCTGGTTCGCCCACCAGACCGCGAGCATCCAGCCCGATGTCATGACGCTGGCGAAAGCCTTGGGCAACGGCGTGCCCGTCGGCGCCTGCCTGGCACGGGGACCCGCGGCCCAGGCGTTCCAGCCCGGCAGCCACGGCACCACCTTTGGTGGCAATCCGCTGGCCTGCCGCGCTGCCCTTGCGGTCATCGAAACGCTGACCGCCGAGGGATGGGTGGAAGCCGTTGCAGGAACAGCCGAACGTCTGGTCGCCGCGTTGCGTGAGGCCCTGCAGGACCTGCCCATGGTGCGCGAAATACGCCACCAGGGCCTCATGATCGGTATCGAGCTGGATCGGCCCGCTCCCACCCTTCCGGCCTTGGCGCTGCAAGAAGGGATCCTGATCAATGTCACTGCCGAACGGGTGATCCGGCTGTTGCCGCCTCTGATCTGGGAAGAAACCCATACTCACCATCTGGTCCCGCGCCTGCGGCGTGCTCTGGACCACTTGCCCAGTCAAGGATGACTTTTCGTGACGGTTCGCCATTTTCTGACCCTGCTGGACTTTTCCACCGACGAACTCAAAGTGCTGCTGAGCCGTGCCCACGCGCTCAAGGCCATGCACCGTCGGGGCGAAACCCATCTGCCCCTGCAGTACAAGACCCTGGCCATGATTTTCGAAAAGGCTTCCACCCGCACGCGGGTTTCCTTCGAGACAGGCATGACCCAGCTCGGCGGTCACGCCTTGTTCCTGTCGCCGCGCGACAGCCAGCTTGGACGCGGTGAACCAGTTGCGGACACTGCCCGGGTGATTTCCGCCATGGTGGATGCGGTGATGATCCGCGCTCACCGCCATGACATGGTGGAAACCTTTGCCGCCCATTCCCGGGTCCCGGTCATCAATGCCCTGACTGACCTACATCATCCCTGCCAATTGCTTGCGGACATGCAGACCTACGAGGAGCATCGGGGGTCGATTGTCGGTCGAACCGTGGCCTGGTTGGGGGACGGCAACAATGTCTGCCAATCCTACGTGCATGCCGCCGAACGGTTTGACTTCACACTGCGCATCGCCTGTCCCGAAGGGGACGCGCCCGACCCTGCGATTCTCGCGGAAGCGGGCAACGGAGTGGAAATTCTGCGCGATCCCCGAGCTGCCGTGGCAGGCGCCGATCTGGTTGTGACCGACGTGTGGGCCAGCATGGGGCAGGAAGCCGAACAGGCTGAGCGCAATGCACGCTTCACGCCATACCAGGTGGATGCTCGCCTGATGGCGCTGGCCAAGCCCGACGCCCTGTTCATGCACTGCCTGCCCGCTCACCGCGGCGAGGAAGTGACCGCCGAGGTGATCGATGGCCCCCAGAGTGTGGTCTGGGACGAGGCAGAAAACCGGCTGCATGCGCAAAAAGCACTGCTGGAGTTTCTGATCACTTCATCCCACGCTTAGAATCGCTCTTATGTCGCGTGCTCCCAGAGGCTTTGTGGACGCATGAACCAGGAGACTGGCATGGATGACAACCTGGTCGAAATACAGGATCTGCACTTTCGGCGCGGCCGACAGGTGATTTTCGATGGCGTGGATCTATCCATCCCGCGGGGAAAGATCACGGCCATCATGGGCCCCAGCGGCACCGGAAAAACCACCCTGTTGCGCCTGATCGGCGGCCAATTGCGTCCCGACGCCGGCACCCTTCGGGTAGACGGCACGAATGTTCCCGATCTGGGCCGATCTGGGCTCTATGCCTTGCGTCGGCGCATGGGCATGCTGTTCCAGAGCGGCGCCTTGCTGACCGACCTCAATGTCTTCGAAAACGTGGCCTTTCCGGTGCGAGAACATACCAAACTACCTGAGGCGCTCATCCGCGATGTGGTCCTGATGAAGCTCGAACTGGTGGGCCTGCGGGGCGCGCATCGGTTAATGCCGGAGGAGCTGTCCGGCGGCATGGCCCGGCGCGTGGCGCTGGCGCGGGCGATTGCACTGGACCCCTTGATGATTCTGTACGATGAGCCCTTCGTGGGACTGGATCCCATTTCCATGGGTGTGGTCGTGCGGCTGATCCGGCGCCTCAATGACGCCCTGGGCCTGACCTCGGTCATCGTGACGCACGATGTGCACGAAGTGACCGCCATCGCCGATGTCTGCTACCTGTTGTCCGAAGGCAAGGTCATGGGTGCGGGATCGCCCCAGTCCCTAGCGGACTCGGCATCCGAATGGGTGCGCCAATTCATGAATGGCCTGGACGACGGCCCGGTCCCCTTCCATTACCCGGCGCCGGATTATGCTCGGGATCTTCTGGGAGATGCAGCCTGATGGCTCAGCGCCCGATCAGCTTCACCGTATTGTCCGACATGCTGGCCGGACTGGGTCGCAGCGTCTTGTTTCTGCTGCGCATCCTGGGGGGACTGCCTTCTGTGCTGTTGCGTCCGGGTCTGGTGATTCAACAGATCTATGCCGTAGGGGTGTTGTCCCTCATCATCATCATCGTCTCTGGCACCTTCGTCGGCATGGTGCTGGGGCTGCAGGGTTACAATACCCTGCGCAATTTTGGTGCGGCCGAATCCTTGGGGGTGATCGTTGCCCTTTCCCTGCTACGGGAACTGGGGCCGGTGGTCACCGGCCTGTTGTTTGCCGGCCGGGCCGGATCGGCCCTGGCCGCTGAAATCGGTCTGATGCGGGCCACCGAACAACTTTCGGCGATGGAAATGATGGCAGTCGACCCGGTGCGGCGCGTCGTGACGCCACGTTTCCTGGCCGGCACCCTGTCCATGCCGCTGCTCTCCGCCATCTTCACGGCACTGGGGATATTTGGTGGCTATCTGGTCGGTGTGGAGCTGCTCAACGTGGACGCGGGCGCCTATTGGGGCCAGATCCAGAATGCCGCCGCCTTTCAGGATGACGTCCTCAACGGCATTCTTAAAAGCTTAGTGTTCGGGGTTGTGGTGAGCTGGATCGCTGTCTACCAGGGCTACCATAGCCAGCCGACTTCCGAAGGTGTCAGTCGCGCGACCACCAGCACCGTGGTGATTTCCTCCCTGGCGATCTTAGGACTCGACTTCATCTTAACCGGCTTGATGTTTACGGGAGAATGACATGAACCAGACCCGCCTGATGGAACTGGTGGTCGGGCTATTTATCTGCCTGGGACTGGCCGCCATGTTTCTGCTGACCCTGCAGGTGAGCACCCAGAACGATCTCAGGCGCGATGCGTCTTATGAGATAACGGCCCGTTTCGACAATGTCGGCAGTTTGCGGGTACGGGCGCCCATCACCCTGGCAGGCGTGCGCATCGGCCGGGTCACGGGAGTGGATGTCAATCCGGAAACCTTCCAGGCCGAAGTAAAACTGGCCATAGACCAGCGTTACGACAAGCTGCCCAGCGACAGCAGTGCCGCGATCCAGACCGCCGGCATTCTGGGAGAGCAGTACATTGCACTGCAACCGGGCGGTGCGATGGAAAACCTGAAAGCAGGAGATCGGATTGGCTTTACTCAATCCGCGGTGGTCTTGGAAAATCTGATTGGCCGATTCCTCGCTCAGACAGGCAATGAGCCGAATAAATAATCCAAAAATCTAGCGGAGCTCCTTATGCGCCCCATTCTTGCCTTCTTGTTATTCTGGCTTGCAATGCCCGCCATGGCCCAAGACCCGCTGAAGACGGACAATCCATCTCAGTTCATCCAGTCTCTGATGGACCAGGTCTTGGCAAAGGTCAAGGCGGAACGTCCGCGCCTGCAGCAGGATCGACAAGCGCTGCGCCAGCTGGTCAGCGACAATATTCTGCCTCATGCGGATTTCCGCACCACCTCGCGGCTGGTCATGGGTCCATTCTGGAACCAGGCATCTGAGGCGCAGAAAACCGCATTTCTCAAAGAATTCGAGAACATGCTGATGCGCACCTATGCCGAGGGACTGCTCTCCTACGAGGATCAACCAATCCGCGTCATGCGCCCCACCAGCGGCTATTTCGACTGGGACAAGGCCGTTCCCACCGAGATCGTGCTCAAGGATGGCAAGCCCATCCAAGCGAAATATTATCTCTACCGCAATCCACAGGGCGATTGGAAAGTCTACGACGTGGTGGTGGAAAACATCAGCTTCATCATGAGTTATCGCAATGTGTTGCAGGAGGATGCCCGCCGCCTGGGCCTGGACGGACTGATCGACAAAATGCGCACCCAAACCATTCCGATCGCAAAACCGAATGTCTAGAAAAACTGAACAATCCGATCCGCTGATACTCACCGCCGACCCGAATGGCACCCTCATACAGGTTGCCGGCGGCCTGACGTTTGCATCCGTCATTGCAGGCATAGACGCCTTCAAGCCGTTTTGCACCCATGGACAGGCGACCCCCCTGACCATGGATTTCACCCAGACCACGCACATGGATAGCGCTGGCTTGGCACTGCTATTGCAATGGAAGCGGATGGCTCATGCCGTGGGCCGTTCCATCCAGTTTCACTCGCTGCCCGATCAGACTCGCAATCTGGCCGCCGTATTCGGCCTTGCCAACCTGCTCGATCCTGTCAGCACCAGCTGATCCGCCCCGGAACCCTTCCGAGCGGACACGCGATTCCGCCAACGTCGCTCCGGGAGGTTTCATGACAGACGTCTCCATCACATCGCCCGCTGATCCCATCCAGGCTCTGCTGGCCGACATGGACACCCTGCGGCAACTGTTGGAAGAAACCCTTCGGGAACAAACGGGCTGGCCGCTGGTTGACCTGTTCCAAGAGGTGCATCGGTTGGCCGAAGCGCGCCGGGATGGTTCACTGGAAGCCGAACAGGCCCTGTGTGCCCGCCTCGCCGCCCTGACGACCAAAGAGGCGGTTGAATTTACCTACGCCTTCTCGTCCTATTTTCAATCGGTCAATATCGCCGAAAAGGTGCATCGCCTGCGCCGCCGGCGCCATTACGCGCGCGAATTGACCACGCCCCAACCGGAAAGCCTGCTGGACATGGTCACTCGCCTTCGGGACGGTGGCATGTCGCTGGCCGGATTTGATGCGCTGTTACAGGATCTCTGGGTGGAACCGGTGTTCACCGCCCATCCCACCGAGGCGCGTCGCCGAACCTTGCTGCAGAAGCAACAGTGGATTGCCCAACGATTGGTGGAGCGACTCAACCCAAATCTCACGCCCCAAGAAGCCGCCGGTATTCTCGAAAACATCCACATGCACCTCGCCACCGCCTGGCAAACCGATAGCGACCCCGATATCCGCCCGACGGTCGATGATGAACACGAGCATGTGCTGTTTTTCCTGCTCCAGGTCATCTATCGCGTCGTGCCTTCCTTTTATGAGGAACTGGAGGCAGCCGTGCGACAGGTGTATGGCCCGGAAGCCGAGCTGTTCGTCTCCCATCCCCTGCTGCGCTTTGCCTCCTGGGTGGGCGGCGACATGGACGGCAACCCCAATGTCTCGGCCGCCAGCATCCGACGCGTCCTGGAAAAACAGCGCGGGGAAATCCTGGCGCGTTACCGGAGTGAACTGAACGACCTGTATCGCGAACTCAGTCAATCGGGCAGCCGGGTCGGTGTCAGTGATGCGCTCCAACAGCGCATCGACGACTACAGCCAGCGCTTTCCCGAACGTCTCGCCAGCATTGCGCCCCGCCACCGCAGCATGCCCTATCGCCTCATGTTGCGACTCATGGATGCCCGTCTGGCCGCCACCCTGCGCGATACCGAAGGCGGCTATCCAGACGCGACAGAATTCCTGGACGATATCCGTCTGATGGCCGACAGCTTGCTGGCCCACAAGGGGCGGCATGCGGGCCTGTTTTTGGTCCAGCGCCTGTTACGCCGTGTTGAAACCTTTGGATTCCATGCCATGACGCTGGATGTGCGTCAGGATAGTCTGGTCCATCGGCGCGTCATCGGGCTGTGCCTGGGCCTTGCGGATTGGCTGGAGCGTTCCGTCGAGGAACGCCTACTTGTTCTGCGCCGGGCCCTGATCAGCGCCGATCCACCGCGCATTCCCGCCGATCCCGAAGTGGAACAAACCCTGGCCGTGTTCCAGGCCATTCGCGATGTCCGCAGTCGGCATGGCCAGGCTGCCATCGGCCCGTACATCATCAGCATGGCGCAAGGGGTGGACGACATCCTGTCAGTATTGTTGTTGGCGCGTTGGGCGGGACTGGGCACGAGCGGCGAAGTACCGCTGGATGTGGCACCTCTGTTCGAGACCATCGAAGATTTGGAGCACGGGCCCGGCGTCATGGCAGCCGTGTTCAAGGAACCCGTCTATCAAGCCCACCTCAGCCAGCGCGCCCAGCGTCAGATCATTATGCTGGGCTATTCAGACAGCAACAAGGATGGGGGATTCGCCTGTTCACGTTGGAGTGTGCAGCGCGCCCAGGGGGCTTTTGTCTCCGTTGCAGCGGATGCCGGTGCGAAACTGACCCTATTCCATGGTCGCGGTGGCACCATCAGTCGCGGCGGCGGCAAGACCCACAAAGCGGTACTGTCTTCACCGCCGGGTGCGGTCGCAGGCCATCTGCGCGTAACTGAACAGGGCGAGATCATCAATGAGAAGTTTGGGTTGCGAGGCATTGCCATTCGCACCCTGGAACAGACCGTCAGCGCCGTCGCCTTGGCCACTGCCCATCCGGGTCCAGCGGATGACGACCGGCGCCGGGCCGTGATGGAGCGTGTGTCGGCTGAAAGTCGGATGCGTTATCGAGAGCTGGTCGATCATCCGGATTTCATGACCTTTTTCCGCCACGCAACGCCGATCGACGTCATTGAGCGCATGCAGATCGGCTCACGTCCCGCCTCACGTCGTCAGATGGCCGGCGTCAAGGACCTGCGCGCCATCCCCTGGGTCTTTTCCTGGTCCCAGAATCGCTACCTGTTCACTGGCTGGTATGGACTCGGTCACGGCCTGGAAGCCGCCATCGCGGAATTCGGCGTGGAGACCTTGTCCCAACTCGCACGCGACTGGCTGTTCTTCGGCAACCTGCTGGATGATGCCGAAATGGTGCTGATCAAGGCCGATCTGGGCATCGCCGAACGCTATGCCCAATTGGTGCCTGAATCGGCAAGTCACCTGACCGGCCAGATCCGCGAGGCCTATGAGCGCACCGTCGCCTCGGTTTTCAAGCTCAAGGGCACGCACGCCCTGCTGGAGCAGGACCGCATCCTGCAACGTTCCATCCGCACCCGCAATCCGTTTCTCGATCCAGTGAGCCTGTTGCAAGTGGACCTGTTGGCCCGCTGGCGCGCCGGGGACCGCCAGGACGAAACGCTGTTCCGCGCCTTGGTGATCACTGTCAATGCCATCTCACTGGGCTTGCAGAACACCGGCTGATCGCCTTCCATCGGCCTCTGCCGTTTCTGCCAATCTCCTGCTTGATGGAAACAGCAACGCCGCTGAAAAGCGGCGTTGCTGTTGAACTGAAGCGCAAACGAGATCAGTCGTCCGTCGGGGCATTCACCGCTTTCATACTGAGCCGGATGCGGCCTTGGCGATCGACTTCAAGCACCTTCACATCGACGATATCGCCCTCTTTCAGCTTGTCGCTGACCCGCTCGACCCGCTCATCGGAGATCTGGGAGATGTGGACCAGTCCGTCGCGGCCGGGAAGAATGGTGACGAACGCGCCGAAGTCCATCAATTTACTGACACGTCCCTGATACACCGTCCCCACTTCCACATCAGCCGTGATGAGTTCAATGCGCCGACGGGCTGCTTCGCCGTCTGCACGGTCGACGGAGGCGATCTTCACCGTGCCATCATC
>JBAUIG010000304.1:0-2077 GCA_049682735.1 Candidatus Macondimonas sp.
ACCCAGACTGCCTTCGATGCCGGCATGACCCGTGATCTGTTTGCTGCCCTCGGCGAGCCCTTGCCCGGTGGGGCCTGGTCGGTGCGGGTGCATTTCAAGCCCATGGTGCGCTGGATCTGGCTGGGCACCGCGCTGATGGCGCTGGGGGGCCTATTGGCCATCACGGATCGGCGCTACCGGCTGGCCACGGCACGTGTCCGCTCGACCCCGATGCAGGGGGCGGTCGGCGCATGATGCGATTCCTGTTGCCCTTGGGGAGCTTTTTGCTCTTGGTGGCTTTGCTCTATGTTGGGCTCGGCCTCAATCCGCGCGAGGTCCCCTCGCCCCTGGTCGGCCGGCCGGCTCCGGCCTTTGTCTTGCCGACCCTGGCCGATCCCGACCGCCGGATCAGCGAACAGGATCTCGCTACCGCACCCGTGACCCTGCTCAATGTCTGGGCCTCCTGGTGCGCCGCCTGTGTCGAGGAACATCCTGTCCTGAGCGCTTGGGTGAAGCGTCGTGGGCTGCCCCTGGTGGGGCTCAATTATAAGGACGACTCCGAGCAGGCGCGCGCCTGGCTGGCCCGTTTCGGCAATCCGTTCCGGGATATCGCCGTGGATCGCGACGGACGAGTGGGCATTGACTGGGGCGTTTATGGCGTGCCCGAAACCTTCGTCATCGATCGCGCCGGCATCATCCGCTACAAGCACATCGGTCCGCTCACCCCCCAGGTGATTGCCGAAAAACTGGATCCCCTGATCGATGCGCTTCAGCAGCCCGGGGATGCGCCGTGAAGCTCTGGAGGCGTGTCCTGATCGTCGGGATGGCATGGCTCCTGTGCGGAACGGCATGGGCCATCGCGCCGCGCAGCTTCGAGGATCCTGCCCAGCAGCGCCAATACGAGGCCCTGCTCCCCGAGCTGCGCTGCCTGGTGTGCCAGAACGAGACCCTGGCAGACTCCGAGGCGCCCTTGGCGGAGGATTTGCGCCGCGAGGTGGCGGAAATGGTTCGTACAGGACATGACAGCGCAGCGATCAAGGATTTTCTGGTGGCCCGTTATGGCGATTTCGTGCTCTATCGGCCCGCCGTGAAGCCGCTCACCTATGCGCTGTGGTTTGGCCCCTTCGCACTGCTGTTGCTGGGTGCGGGGATTTGGCTGGCGCTGACCCGTCGCAATCGTCGGGCCGGGCTTGGATCGCCGCGCTTGAGTGATGCCGAACACCAGCGTGCCCGCGCTCTGCTGGATGGGGCGCAGGGGCCGGACGCGCCATGACTTCGGGATTCATTGCACTGTGCCTGTTCTCCACGCTGTTGGCTGCTGTGTTGGTGGCGCGACCCCTGTGGCGTGGCACGGCGCCCTTGCGGGGCGAGGCGGAGACGCTGCTGGCCATCCATCGCCGCAAGGAGGCCGAGCTGACGGCCGAGCTGGCAGCAGGCATGATCGATGCCGATCAGGCCAGCGCCCGGCGGGCGGAGCTGGAGGCAGCGCTGCTGGACGACTGGTCCGATCAACCCCAGGAGTCGACCGGGGCCGTCCAATCGAGCCGCTGGGCCGCGCTGGGCGTAATCCTGGCCGCGCCGCTGCTGGCCTTTGCGGTTTACAACCAGATCGGCACCTGGCCTGCCGCCGCATCCAGCGCAGCGCCGGCAAACCTGGCCGCGCTGGCGGATACCCTGGCCCAACGCTTGGCCGATCACCCGGAAGAGGGCGAGGGCTGGGTGCTGCTCGGCCGGTCCTACGCCGCCCTGGGACGGCAGGCCGAGGCGGCACAGGCATTTGCAGCCGCAATGGAACGCCTGGGTGAAGCGCCTGAATTGCTGGCGGATCGCGCTCAGGCCCTGGCGCTGCAATCGGATCCGCCGCGCTGGGAGGGCGAGCCGACACGGCTACTGCAACGCGCCTTGGCGCTCGATGCGAATCATCCCCAGAGCCAGTGGCTGGCGGGCGTGGCGGCCCTGGCGGCGGGGGATGCGGCGCAGGCGGGGGCCTATTGGCGACAGCTGCTGACCCAGGTTCCTGCTGATGAGCCGGCTGCGGCATCATTGCGCGAGGCACTGGCCCAGATCGGCCAGACCCCCGCGGGTACCGCGGCCGCGC
>JBAUIG010000305.1:0-14055 GCA_049682735.1 Candidatus Macondimonas sp.
GTGCGCAGGGCGGCCAGTTCCGCCAGTTGCTCGCCGGCCAGCGCGCAGGGGAGGGCGCCCACCAGATGCAATCGCGCGCGCGCATCCTGCTGGCCCTGGTGCTGCAGGCGCTCGGCTACCGCCGGGGTGTCGATGCAGGGGGTGAC
Source organism: Candidatus Macondimonas sp. (assembly GCA_049682735.1). Taxonomy (GTDB): domain Bacteria; phylum Pseudomonadota; class Gammaproteobacteria; order UBA5335; family UBA5335; genus Macondimonas. Next base: position 147 of record JBAUIG010000305.1, read on the forward strand.
TTCTGGCGGTACGCACAGGCTGGTGATGCCGCCCGCCGCCGCTGCCCGGGTTTCCTGCGCGAGATCCGGCAGCGGACGTGCGCACAGGTCAACCAAGCCCGGCAGCACCCAACGACCCTGCACGTCGATGCGCTCATCGGGACAAAAACCTGCGGGCGCCGCGCCCACGGCCAGCACGCGACCCTCGCTGAGATGCACATCCAGTGTTGCGTCCAGATCCCGCGCCGGATCGATGACCCGTCCGCCGCTCAGGGTGAGCCGCTTCATGCCGCGCTCTCCTGACCCGGCGCCCGTCCGAGCACCTGGGCCATGACCGCCATGCGCACCGCAATGCCATTGGTCACCTGTTCCAGGATCACCGACTGGGGGCCGTCGGCAACTGCGGAGGCGATTTCCACGTTGCGATTGATGGGGCCGGGATGCATGACGATGGCGTCGGGGCGGGCCAGGGCCAGGCGCGCCGCATTCAGGCCGTAGTGACGGAAATACTCGCCCTCGCTGGGCAGGAAGGTGCCCTGCATGCGCTCGCGTTGCAGGCGCAGGGTGATGACCACATCGCAATCCCGCAGCGCGGTTTCCAGATGCGGAACGACCCGCACCCCCAAGGATTCAATGTCGACCGGCAGCAGCGTGCGCGGCGCCACCACCCGGATATCCGGCACGCCCAGAATGCGCAGGGCGTGGATCTGGGAACGGGCCACCCGGGAGTGGGCCACGTCGCCGACGATCACCACGGTGAGTGCGGTGAAGTCCGCCTTGTGGCGGCGGATGGTGAACATGTCCAGCAGCGCCTGGGTCGGGTGCGCATGGCGGCCGTCGCCGGCGTTGAGGACGCTGACATGGGGCGCTGCATGGCGGGCAAAGAAGTCGGCGGCGCCGCTTTCCGCGTGACGCACCACCAGCATGTCCATTTGCATGGCTTCCAGATTGCGCAGGGTGTCCAGCAGGGTTTCGCCCTTGCGGGTGGAGGAATGGGCGACATCCAGATTGAGCACGTCGGCCGACAGGCGCTTGGCGGCCAGCTCGAAGGTCATGCGGGTGCGCGTGCTGGGTTCGAAAAACAGGTTGACGACGGTCTTGCCGCGCAGCAGCGGGACTTTCTTGACCGCGCGCGCGCCCACCGGGAGGAAGGATTCCGCCAGATCCAGAATGGAGAGGATTTGCGGCCGGCTCAGACCATCGGTGGTCAGGAGGTGGCGCAGCGGCAGGACATCAAGGGGTGTCGGTCGCATCATGGGCGGACGGCGAACTCCGGAGCAGGTGCAATTGCAGCGGATCGGGCCCGGCGAGTTTAATGCGTTCCCCCGGTTCTAGCGAGAGCATCTCTGCGGGGAAGTCCGGCGCGACGGGTAACTGCCGGCCATTGCGCGTGACCAGCACGGCGAGGCGGATGCCGGCGGGACGGCCGTAATCGAACAATTCGTTCATGGCGGCCCGGACCGTGCGCCCGGTGTATAGCACATCGTCGATCAGCACGATTTCACGGCCATCGACCGAGGTGGACAGCTGGGAAGGGCGGGCCTGGGGTGGCACACCGCTGCGCGCGAGGTCGTCGCGGTAGAAGCTCACATCCACCGTGCCGGCAGGCTCATCCAGCGCCAGGGTGTCTTCCAGGCGTCGGTGCAAGGCCTGGGCCAGCCAGGCGCCGCCGGTATGGATGCCCACCAGCAGTGGCGGTTGTGGCGCTGCGGCATAGCGCGCCCCGATGGCGTTGGCCAGGGCATCGATATGGGCTGCTACCCGCGGGGTATCCCAAAGGATCATGGCGATCGTCCTTCCAAATAGGTCATTAAAATCAGGCTGGCCGCCACCGCGTCCCGGCGGGATTCCGGGACATCCCGCGCGACGCGGTCGGCTTCCCAGGAGGTAAGGCGTTCGTCGACGCGCGCCGCACTGAGCCCGTAGCGAGTGGTCAGTTCATCGGCAAAGGCGTCAGCCGCACGGGCGATGGCGCCTGCGCTGCCATCTGCCTGCAAGGGGAGCCCGACGACCAAGCCGTCGGGCCGCCACTCGCGCATCAAACGGTCCAGTTGTTGCCAGAATTCCGGGGACTTTGGGGCCTTGAGGACGGCCAGGGGCGAGGCGCTGCCGGTCACCGTCTGGCCAACGGCCACGCCCACGCGCCGGGTACCATAATCGAATCCCAACAGGGTACGGCGGTCAGCCACAGCCGCAACGGTCACGCATGACCCGCTTCGCTGCTGAGCTGGCGCCAGTCGACACCGAGAAGACCAATGGCCGCGGTCAGCCGTTCGGGGGCGGGCAGATCGAACAGGATATGACTGTTGGCAGGCACGGCCAGCCAGGCATTGTCGCGCATTTCCTGTTCCAGTTGTCCTGCCGTCCAGCCGGCATAGCCCAAGGCCAGCAAATAGCGCGATGGCCCTTCGCCCTTGGCGATGGCCATCAGGATGTCGCGCGAGGTGGTCACATGCATGGCCTTGGACACGAACAGGCTGGCGTCCCAGGGGCCGGCTTCCTCGTGCAGCACGAAGCCGCGTTCCTCGCTGACCGGGCCACCGTGGTAGACAGGCCCGTCAAACTCGGGTCGTTCCGGCGGGGGTAGTTCCATTTGCGTCATCAATTGGGACAGGCGCAGATCGCTCGGCCGATTGATGATGATGCCCAGCGCCCCATCGGCATTGTGTTCGCACAGATAGGTGACGGTTTGCGAGAAATTGCGATCGACCATGCCGGGCATGGCGATCAGTAAATGATGTTGGAGGTAGCTGCCTTCGATCATGGAGTCATGGTAGGCAGTCACCCGGATGCTTACAAGCCACGCAGGCCAGCGGGCGTGAAGAAGGCTTCATTGGCCAACATAAACCCCGCCTTCTGCCTCGGGTGCGCCTCCCTCACCCGGCAGGAAGCGCCATTTCCAGACGAAGCGGATGCGCTCGGTCTGTTGTTTCATTGGATCGCTGAAAGGCTCGAAGGGCGCGGCAAGTTGCAGGATGCGCAGGGCAGCCTGGTCCAGGCGTCGATGGGGCGAGGGCACCACCACCCGCGCTTCCTCAAGGCGACCATCGCTGCGAATGGCGACCTCCAGGGTGACGTCGCCGAACAGTCCTTGACGGGTGATCTCATCGGGCATGTTGAGATTGCCGACGGCCTCGATGCGCAAACGCCACTGATAGAGATAGGGCGCATAAAGATGGGAACGGGTGTTGACGGCGATCCGCATTTCCCGCAGAGGGGCGCCGGGCGTCTGGGTATGTGCTTCCGGGTCGGGCAGCAGGGCAGGACTGGTTTCCGTGGCTTCCAGCACCAGTCGCGAGACGCGCAGGCGCTGGCCGTCGGGGGTGGCCGCCGTTTGCGGGGCACTGGCCATGGGATCGGCGGAAGGGGCTGTGGTGGTCAAGACTTGGCGCGTTGCGCGCTGAGTGAGTGTGTTCTGGGTGGTATTGGGGTCGGATGCACCCTCGCCACCCAGTTCATTGACGGCATCGCCACCTTGGGGGATACCCTCGTAGTTCATCTGGGCGCTGGAGTCGGGCAGATCACCGCGCGGACGCTGTACCGGACCCTCCTCGCCGGCGCCCTGTTGGTCGATCTGAGCCCAGAATTGGGGTTGTTCCGGCGGCGCGGTGGGCGTCCCGCGCACTAGCGTCACCTCCAGTTTTTGGCTTGGATCGGGCGCACTGGGCAGGTTGCGGAAGCCGATCCCCAGGATGAGAATCCCGTGCAGCAGGGCGGCGAAAAACAGCGTACCGATCAGTCGGTCGCGACTGCTGATCTCAGATGGTGGGGGGGTCTCGGCCATAGACGATCCCGACGGTTTGGACGACATGAGAGCTTATCGGCGGGACGCGGTCACAGTGCAGTCGCCTGCGGCGTCGGTCCCAACTGTCGCTCGATGGCGTCCATCAACAAGCCGGCAATGTTGAGTCCGAACTGCCGGTCCAGTTCCCGTACGCAGGTTGGGCTGGTGACGTTGATCTCGGTCAGCGAATCCCCGATCACATCCAATCCGACGAACAGGAGCCCTTTCTTGCGCAGCACCGGACCCACCTGCTCGCAAATCCAATAGTCCCGGTCGGTGAGGGGGCGGCCTTCGCCGCGCCCACCCGCCGCCAGATTGCCGCGCGCCTCGCCGGGGGCCGGTATCCGCGCGAGGGCGTAGGGCACCGGCACCCCATCCACCAGCAGGATGCGTTTGTCACCCTCGATGATGGCGGCCAGATAGCGCTGGGCCATCGCGAAGCGGTGGCCGTGGTCGGTCAGGGTTTCCAGGATGACGCTGAGGTTGGGGTCATCACCGCGGGTGCGAAAGATGGAGGCTCCCCCCATGCCGTCCAGCGGCTTGATGACGGCCTCTCCCTGGTCGGTGATGAATCGGCGCAGCCGCGCCATGTCGCGGGCGATCATCGTCGGCGGGCAGCATTCGGGGAACCATGCCGTGTAGGCCTTTTCACTTACATCGCGCAGGCTTTCCGGCCGGTTGACCACCAGCGTGCCGGCCACTTGGGCGCGTTCCAGCACGTAGGTGGCATAGATGTACTCCATGTTGAAGGGCGGATCCTTGCGCATCAGGATCACATCCAGTTCGGTCAGCGGGACATCGGTGCCCGGCGTGAGATCAAACCAGTGGTGCGGGTCGTCCTGAACCTTGAGTGGTCGTTGGCGCGCCCAGGGCTGGCCGTCGATCAGGTAGAGATCGCCCAGCTCCATGTAGAAAAGTGTCCAGCCTCGGCGCTGGGCTTCCAGCAGCAGGGCCAGGGTGGTGTCCTTGGCGGGCTTGATGGTGGCGATGGGGTCCATCACCACGCCGATGCGCAGGCTCATGGGCGACACTCCGGAAGAGGGCAGATTCAGGGGGCCAGCTCGGCCATTTCCCGTGCGGCGGCCAACAAGGCCAGGCGGGCAACGACGCCATAGGTATAGAAGCGGTTGGGGCCGGCGTCCGGCTCCCGGTTGAGGTCGGGACAAATACAGGGCTCACAGAACGGCAGGGGATGGAATTCCATGCCGGGGGCGTTGAGATTCTCGGTGGGACCACGCTGGGCATGCACCCGGTAGAAGCCGCCGACCACGGTGGCGTCGATCATGTAGACCACGGGCTCCGCCACGGCGGCGTCGCTGCCCCAGGTTTCCGCGGTGGGAATGCCTTCCTGGATCAACACCCGGCTGACCGGAAGCCCTTCCTTGGCCGAGCTCATCTTGTTGCGGGTCTTGCGGTTGATCTGAGTGATTTCATCGATCGAGCTGATGCTCATGATGCCCATGCCATAGGTGCCGGCATCGGCCTTCACGATCAGGAAGGGGGAATGGTCAATGTCTCGTTCGGCATAGCGTTCCGCGATTTCGGCGAGCAGCGCAGCCCCATTGGCTTCCAGACATTCCAGCCCTTCCCGCTTCTGGAAGTCCACCTGGCCGCAATAGCGCGAGGCCGGCGTGAGCAGCCAGGGATCCAGTCCCAATTGATCGGCGAATTCCCCGGCCACCTCGGCATACAGGTCGAAATGATGGCTCTTGGAGCGGTGGGTCCAGCCCAGTCCTGGCGGGGGCAGGAGGGTCTGTTCCAGGCCCTCCAGCATGGCGGGCAATCCCCCGGACAGGTCGTTATTGAGCAGGACCAGACAGGGATCGAAATCAGCCACGCCCACGCGCGCGCCCTGTCGCGTCACGGGTTCGAGCAGCAGATGGGGCGCCGAGGGCACATCCAGGGGCATGGGCGCCTTCAAGTCGGCGCGCAGGGAGCCGATACGGACTTCAAAGCCGGCCTGAGCGACCAGGCTGGCCAACGTCCCCAAACTTTCCAGGTAGTGCGGATTGCGCGTGTGGCTCTCGGGAATGATCAACACCCGGCTGGCGGTTGGGCAGCTGCGTTCAATGGCCTGGCGCATGGCCTGAACACAGAGCGCATGGCAGTCGGGGGCGAGGTTGTTGAAGCCCGCCGGAAACAAATTGGTATCCACTGGGGCGAGCTTGAATCCGGCATTGCGCAGATCAACGGAGGCATAGAGGGGCGGGCGGGTGCGTTGCCACTGGCGGCGGAACCAGTACTCGATCGTGCTCTGCTGGGCCAGCAGGGCAGCCTCCAGATGCCGAATCCGTTCCTGTTGCATGAGCGCCAGACGGGGTAGCCCGACGGGATCAACGATGGCCATGGCGAGATTCCTGGTAGGGCAAGTCAGGCGTCCATGATACTGAATCGTCCATCCAAGATGGATGTCACTCAATAAAGGGAAGCGCCATGAACACCATGGGGGACCGAGAGGGAGGCAAGATGGACAGGCAATCTGCGGGTGAGATGAATCATCCTGTGTTGCGGGTCATGGTGATCGACGACAGCAAGACGATCCGGCGAAGCGCTGAAGCTCTGCTGATGCGGGAGGGGTTCGAGGTCATCACGGCCCAGGATGGCTACGAGGCCTTGGGTTTGATTGTTCGGCATCGGCCGGATCTGGTGTTTGTCGACATCATGATGCCCCGTCTCGACGGGTACCAGACCTGCGCCCTGATCAAGCGCCATCCGGATTTCCGCCATATTCCCGTCATCCTGCTGTCCAGCAAGGATGGCTTGTTTGACCGCGCCCGTGGTCGTCTGGTGGGTTCCGAGCGCTACCTGACCAAGCCGTTCACCCGCGAGGAGTTACTGGAAGCGGTCTCTGAATTCGTCGGCATGACGCCTGGGCCGGTTGCCGGTGGGATCCAGTGAGGGGATGGTGACATGGCGCGTGTACTGATCGTCGATGACTCACCCACCGAACTGCATGTGCTGCGCCGCTTGCTGGAAAAACATGGCCACCAGACGCTGGTTGCCCATGATGCGACACAGGGCATCGATATGGCCCGACGGGAACAACCCGATCTCATCCTGATGGACGTGGTCATGCCCGGAATGAGCGGCTTCCAGGCAACACGAAAGCTGACCCGGGATCAACAGACCGCCTCTATCCCCGTCTTCATGGTGACCTCGAAGAATCAGGAAAGCGATCGGATCTGGGGGCTGCGGCAGGGCGCGGTGGATTACGTGCTCAAGCCGGTGCAGGAACACGACATCATTCCCAAAATGAATGCGGTGCTTGGGTTCTGACCATGAGCGCGATGGTCTCGTTGAATGACGCTGCCGATCCCTTCGCTGCCCTGTGTGCGTTGGAGCGATCCTGCAATCCTGCTTTGGTCACGCCACCTCCCGAATCGTCATCGGATCTCTCATGGCATTCCCCGCAACAGGCGCTGATTTTCGACGTGGGCGGGATGCTGTGGGCATTGCCCCGGCTCTGGATCAGTGAGGTGATTCGCCAGCCTCGTCTCACGCGCATCCCCAACGCGACAGCGGAATTGCAAGGCTTGATCAATTTGAGGGGCATCCTGGTCCCTGTGCTGGACCTGACCGTGTTATTGGGTCTACCGGGATCCACAGGGCCGGCAGTGGTGATCTGTCTTCAACAGGGTCGCCAATTGGTGGGGCTGGGTGCGAGCAAGGTGCTGGGGCTGCGGAACATGACGGCCGGATTGCTGCGGGATATTCCGGCGCCGGGAGTGGCCTGTCCACACGTCTGGTGCGGCGCCTTGGCTTTGCATCCCGGAGTGTGGGCCGGTGTGTTGGACTGGCCCGGTCTTTTGGCGTTTTCCGCTGTACGGGATGAAGCATCGCCTGATTAGTGGCCTGGGCCATGCGGCGGACGCCGCCCATGATTCGCCTGTCCTATCAAGACCCGGCCGGGCCTGCCGATGCCCAAGCCTGAGCGCAACAGGAATTTCCATGCGTTGATTGGCCCGATTCAGAGGGGAGAGCGCTTACACCATGTCCAAGTCATCCGTTGAATCCATTCGGGATAGCCAGGCGGACAGGCGTTTGCTCTCCAGTCTGTTGATCGGCCTTGCCGGCGCGGTATTTCTCACCCTGAGCGGATGGGCCTATCTGACGGGTCTGGAGTGGCGGGATCAGCAATACCTGAGCTTGACGGCCGAGCAGCAGACGCTTGTGGAACGCATCGCCGGCCGCAGTTTCGAGGTGACCAATGCCTTGGCGGATGAGTTGGCGAATCGACAGACCTTCAATGAATTGGCCCGCAGCATCGAAAGCTTTTCCAAGACCATCAAAATCCTGAAAGAAGGGGATCCCGAATTGGGCCTGGATGCGGTGCCGGAAAAAATCCAGGCCCGCGTTGATGTCGTGGCAGAGGCCTGGATCAAGGCGCAACCTCAGCTTCAGTCGCTGCTGTCCGTGCGTGCGGTCATGCCGGGCGCGCGGGCATATCAAGCCGAATTCCAGGCGACGCTGCCCGCATGGATGGCGGATCTGGAAACCCTGCTCGACCAGATGCGGGTGGCGCGCCTGACCTCTGAGCAAATCAATCACACACTGCGTCTTGCCTTGGACCTGCAGCGCATGCGCGAGGGCATCGAGGCACTTTTTTCCGGTACCGGTTCGCCCGACACCCTCTCGAAGCAATTGACGACGACCTTGGCGGCACTGGGCAATGGCCTGCAAGCGCTGTCAGAGGGGAACCGTGCCCTGGGCATAGTCGCCTTGCCGGCGGAAGGGCCCATGCGGGACACGCTGGCACGATTGACGAAACGCTATAGCGCCTTGAGTCAGCAGGTCGATTTCATCGCCGCCAATGGTCTCGCGCTGCACCGCGCCAATCGTGCCTCGCGTGGGCTGGCCCTGGATCTGGCGGTGGTGCAGCAAGGGCTGACCCAACAGGAGCTCGCGCTGCAGCAGGCGATCAACAGTCGTTTCATGCAACCCCTGATTCTGGTTGTCTTGAGTGGCATCTGTTTAGTGTTGGTGATCCTGGTCGTCTATCGATTGGTGATGCAGGTACGAGAGTTATTGGCACAGGCCCGTCGGATGAACCAGAAAAACCAGGATGCCATTCTGCATCTGCTGGATGAAATGGGTGATTTGGCGGAAGGGGATCTGAGTGTCCAGGCCACGGTCACTGCAGATATCACCGGTGCCATTGCCGATGCGGTGAACTACGCCATCGAACAGCTGCGCGAACTTGTGCGCACGATCAACCAGACTGCTGAACGGGTGGCCGCCTCCGTGACTGAAACCCAGGATGTGGCGACCCGTTTGCTGGTGGCCAGCGAGAGGCAGAGTGGGCAGATCGAAACGACCACCTCCGCCATCCAGAGCATGGCCCAGTCCATCGAGCAGGTATCTGATAACGCCCAGCGTTCCTCGAAGGTGGCCCAGCACGCGGTGGATGTCGCGGGCAAGGGCAGCGCGGCGGTGCAGCGGACCATCGAGGGCATGCAAGTAATCCGCGAGCAGATACAGGAAACATCCAAGCGCATCAAACGGCTGGGAGAAAGTTCCCAAGAGATCGGCAACATCGTCGGGCTGATCAATGACATTGCCGAACAGACCAATATCCTCGCTCTGAACGCCGCGATCCAGGCCTCTTCCGCAGGCGAAGCGGGGCGGGGCTTTGGTGTAGTGGCTGATGAAGTGCAACGACTGGCGGAACGTTCAGCGGTGGCAACACGCCAGATCGAGGCATTGGTGCGCGCGATCCAGGCCGACACCCAGGAGGCCGTGGCGTCGATGGAGCGGAGTACGACCGGTGTGGTCTCGGGTTCCCAGCGCGCGGAGGACGCCGGCAATGCCTTGGATGAAATCGAGCGTGTATCCAATCAGATTGCGGTCCTGGTGACCAGTATTTCCGAAGCGGCTCAGCAACAGACGGTCAAGGCCTCCGAGATGTCGACCAGCATGCGAGCCATTCGGGAGGTCACCGTGCAGGCGGCCAAGGGGACCCGAGCCACCGGTCAGGCGATCGGTCGGCTGGCTCAGTTGGCCACCGAGCTGCGCCGGTCGGTGACCGGTTTCAAGCTTCCGAATTGAGGAGCGCACGATGCAGCCTTCCCCACTGTCGTTGAATCTTCAGTCCGCCTCGCGCGGGCATTCCGGAAATGCCCAGATGTTGCAGGCGTTGCTGCCTGGCATTCAGGACAGCATTGATCGGTTGCGTCAGCATACAGAAGAGATGGGTTGGGAGCTGACACAAGAAACGCTGGAGATGGTGTGCCAAGAGTGGCGGAATCTGCGTGAAACCCTCGAATTTTCAGGTCTTTCCGTTGCGTCCTATGCCGTCAGCCAGGCCGTTGTGGCCTTGGATGCTTGCCATCATCCAGCGGCTTATACCGAAACCTTGGGCGATGCCTTGGCCAGCCTGCTCATTGTCCTACCCGCCTATATTGAACTCATAGCGCATGGCGAACCCGATTGTCCAAATTTGTTGCTGTTTCCCATTAATGCCCTGCGCCTGGCCGCAAGCCGGGGCGCCATCGGGGCTGCGGAAATCTTTGCCACGACGGGAGGGGATGCGCTGATCGAGATGGCTGGACCCGACCCCGTGCCCCAGGATCCCGCGATTCTCAGGGCGCTGGCCCAACGCTATCGGCCCGGCGTCATGCACGCGATCCTGTTGGTGTTGCGGGAAACGGATGATGCTCGCGTGCTGGCAAGTTTGTCGCGGGTGGCTGAAAAGCTCGAGCGCGCTGCGACTACCGCGGCTGTGGCCAGGAGCTGGTGGATCTTGCGGGGCTTGCTGGTAGCCCTTGCGGATCACGCCGTGTCCCAGGCTGAAGTGCGCCCGGTTCTGTTGCGTCTGGAACGCCTGCTGGGTGGGCTGGCCGCTGTGGGAGAAACGCCGGAGCAATGCCAGTGGCATCGCCAAACGGCGGCCCAGGCCCTGTATGCCTTGGGTCGAGCGCCGGATCTGACTGGATTTCCCGGCGAACTTGCACAAGCCTACGATTTGGCCCAACGCGTGATTTCTCTCGAACAGCAGGAGCGGCTGCAGCACGCCTTGGGCGATGCCGGTAGTCACGCCTTGGCCGGCGTTGCAGCATCGATCCGCGACGAGTTGCAAGTGGTCAAGGAATCCCTTGATGTCATCTCCCGCACGCCCCAGCCTGCGGCTGACGAGCTCAAGGTATTGGTCGGCGTGACGCAAGCTATCTGCGCCACTCTGGCTATCCTGGATCGCCCCGATCTCACCGCGCAGATGGATCGGGCCGCCACCCGGCTGGCCGCTTGGGCCACCGCGGGCCAAGTGGTCGAGACGGAATGGCCAGAGGTGGCGCAGTCGGTACTGACCGTGGAGGCGGCTCTGGCTTCACTATCAGGGCGTCCGGTGCCGACCGACCGGGGATCGATCGAGCCGGAGCTTCAGCTTCCCGTGGTGCATGAGGTGCTGGTTGATCTGCGCCAGTGCATCGAGGCGTTGGAGCGCGCCGAGCCAAATGGCAAGGCAGAGGCGGCCTGGCGTATGGACCAGATGGCTGCGGCGCTGGAGGTGGCTGGGTTAGGGGAGGCGGGACGCTGTTTCAACCAATTGGCGCAGTCCTTGCCCCGGATAACGGACGGGCAGCCGATTGCGGAAGCCATGGCCAATGCGCTGGAAAGCCTGGCGCTGTATCTGGAACATTGGGGGGATCAACCTTTCGCCGATAGCGCGTCATTGGCGGCTGCCGTAGAACAAACCGAACAGGTGATGGGGCTGTTGCCGTCTGCTCCGGGCCCTATCGTGGCGGAACAAGACCCGATATCCGCTCCACTGGATGACGCCGCTGATCTGGACTTGAGCGCCATATTTTCGGAGGAAGCCGAGGAAATCATGGCGCAAGTCGGATCTGCGCAATCGCGCTGGCAGATCAATGCGCAGGATCGGGAGGCGCTGGCGACCTTGCGTCGCGGGTTTCATACCCTCAAAGGATCGGGACGGATGGCCGGAGCGGTTGCCATCGGCGAGTTGGCCTGGGGTGTGGAGCGCTTGCTCAACGCGGTTCTGGAAGGCACCAGGCGGGCAGATCAGGATACGGTTGCCTGGGTGGCTCAGGCCATTGAGCAGATTGCCGCGCATTTGCAAGATCTCCAACAGCCCCTGTCCGCAGCTGGCCAGCACTGCATCGATCAATTGGCTGCATTGGCCAACGGGGAAGCCGTGGGGATGCCCGCTGCACCAGCGGCAGGGGCGCGCGCACCCCAGAGCGAGGGGACTGCCACAGAGTTTGATGTCTCACCTCGCACGCCACTGCCGGTTGATCTCCTGGCAGCGGGTTCGGTTCCAGTCGTGGAACTCGATGAGACGGAATCTGCCGATGTGGAAGTTGAGGCAACATCCCCGGCTTCGAGCAAATTGCAACTGGATTCTGCGGAATCGGCGCCACTGACTCCTGATGCGAAGGTGATTGAAGGCAAGCTACTGGACGATTTGTTCCAGCAGGAGGCGTCCGGCTATCTGGATCAAGTGCAGAGCTATCTTGAACAGGCTGGAGCGGGCGCCTCGCTGGCGTTGGACCCAAATGTGCTGCGGGTTTTCCATACCCTGAAGGGGACCGCCCATACGGTAAACAGAGAATCCTTGGCAGATCGGGTGAGCGAACTGGATCGATGGGCCAAAGCCGTACTCAGCTTGGGAAAACCCCTCTCCGCATCCCAGATCGACCTGCTGACCGAGGGGGTGGCAGCCTGCCGCCTGGCTTTGCCGGCCCATGTCAATAATGATGATGCGGACATGGCTTGGTTGCAGCGCCTGACCGCGGATCGAGAGCAGTTGGAGCATCGTGCCCATACTGAATCATGCAACGGCATTGATCCGGAAATCCGCGCGATCTTTCTGGAGGAAGCAGTTGATCTGCTGGCGCATGTCGACGCGTTGTTCAGTGAAGACGCCCAGGAAATGCTGCCCATTGATACGTTGATGGGCGACTTGCATACCTTCAAAGGCAGCGCCCGGATGGCGGGTGCCTTGCCGCTGGGCGATCTGGCGCATGCCATCGAAACCTTTCTTGGCCGCATGGCCATGGGCGATGCAGGTGATGAACCCGAGGCCCGCAGTTTGTTGCGCCACGCCTTGGACACCCTGCAAGGTCAACTGGATCAGTGGGCTGAAGGTTTGCCGGCAGCGGTTCCGCCAGGCTTGTTGCAAAGACTGGGTTGCGAACCGGAATCGGCGAATGCCACCCTCGGAAGCGTGGACGGCGATCAGCCCTTCAATCCGGTATCCGTCGTTCAGGATGACGCGACGCAGATTGAGACGCTGCATGAGGAATTGGGTCTTGTGCGGCTCGAGCGCAGCGATAAGGCAATGCCTCAGCCCGATGCCGATGCCAATCCATTACTGGGATATGTGGCCCCACCGGATTGGTGGTCCCAACCGCTGCCGGGTGAAAGGGAGGAAGCCGTTGCCGGAAGCGAACAGATACGGGTGCCGGCTCCAACTTTGGATCATATGCTGGGCGTGATCGGTGAATTGATTGTGGTCAATGGGCGTATCGAACAACCCGTGCGCGAGCTGGCCAGTTATGCCCGGGAAATTGCCCGCACCATTGATCGACTGCGACGCCAGTTACGGGAACTGGAGTTGGAAGCGGAATCACGCATCGTCTTCCAGCATGCGGACCGCGCTGGGGAATCTGCTGGGGGAGATTTCGATCCCCTTGAATTCGATCGTTACTCCCGTTTGCAACAGCTTTCCCGCGCGTTAGGCGAAAGCGTGACTGACTTGGTCAGCCTGCAGGAACTGGTCAGCGGACAGCAACAGACCTCAGAGGCCGCATTGCAGATCCAGCGGCGTCTGGCTGGGGAACTCCAGGGCGATCTGCTGCGTACACGCATGATTCCATTTGAATTTCATGGTGCGCGGCTGCGCCGCATCGTCCGCCAGACCGCTGAGGCGCTCGGCAAGCAGGCCACCCTGGAGATCACGGGCGGTGAGACCGAGCTCGATCGCCAGGTGCTGGATCGCATGGTGGCGCCCTTGGAGCATCTGTTGCGCAATGCGCTGGCCCATGGCATCGAGCCCAGTGCGGAGCGCTTGCGGCTGGGCAAGCCAGCACAGGGGCAGGTTAATTTGCGGGTGAGCCGCGAGGGGTCCCAGGTGCTGCTGGAAATCGCTGATGACGGTCGGGGTCTGGATTCAACGGCGATCCTGGCTCG
>JBAUIG010000306.1:0-4049 GCA_049682735.1 Candidatus Macondimonas sp.
TGGCCGTCGGCCGGATTGCGGAAACGCACCACCGGATTCATCCCCTCGGGGATGGATGCCCGGCCATCGCGGCACAGCCCGTCGTAGCGCGGTTTTTCCTTCGTCGCCATTTGCTCGGCCCGCAGCGTCTCCAGGCGCTCCCGGCTGCAATAGCAATGATAAGCCGTGCCTTCGGCCAGCATGCGTGCGATCACCTCGCCGTAGCGATCGAAGCGCTGCGTCTGGTAATACGGACCTTCGTCATGCGCCAGCCCCAGCCACGCCATTCCTTCCAGAATGGCCTGAACGTACTCGTCGGTTGAACGCTCCCGGTCGGTGTCCTCCACGCGCAGGATGAAGCGGCCGCCATGGCGGCGTGCATACAACCACGAAAACAAGGCCGTGCGGGCGCCCCCGATGTGCAAGTGGCCAGTAGGGCTAGGGGCGAAACGGGTGACGACGGTCATGACAAAAGAACGCTCTCAAGAACAGGAAGACAGCGACGGTTAGGGCGCCCAAGGCAGGCGATTCTAGCAAACTCACCGCGACTGCCTCACATCCAGTCGGTGAGCAGAAACCCCACGCTCAGGCGATTGGCGATAAAGTCATAATCGATCAAGCCATCGCCATAGCCGTAGAAATACTGGACATAGCCCCGCACCGGCGAATGGCCCAGGGGAATGCTCCAGTCTACCTGCACCGCGCCACGTGGTTCCTTGACGTCCAGGTTATTGCGCAGCATCACCGCATAATGGTTGCGGCCCCGAGTCCAGTAGGTCCATAGCTCGGCCTTGCCGACATAATCCTCGATATTCGGGTTGTCGTCCTCGGACTCATCTTCCGGCAATCGCCACCAGCCCTTCAGGCCCAGGGCAAAATCGTCCCCGCGATCAAACAATGCACTGGCAACGAGGCGATTCCAACTGCGGGAGACCGGGTCGGCGCGGCCATTGGATTGATGATCAAGGCTCACGTTCAACAAGCGGCTGTTGAGCCCCAAGGTCCGGAAATCGGTTTTCCAGGAATAGATCAGCTCCGGCTCGTAGTTGGTTTCCCGGAATGGCGCGGAGGCCGCCCCGTTATAGACCTGCCAGAATGACTGCTGGGTATAGGCGAACCACAGGTCGCCGCGCGGATGCAGGAACTCGGGCCAGAGTTTGCTCATGAAGCTGAGCTGGAACTTGGCCTCTACCGAGTCATACAACTCATCCTCGCCAAAGGTGGCCTGGAATGGCTCCTGATTGCGCCGGGCAGCGTAGGAAACCGGCAGGATGTAGGTGGGTCGATAAGGCGTGATGACAAAGGGCCCCCGATCGCTTTGCGCCACCAGTTGCCAGCGTTTAGCCAGAAGAGAAGGCGGCTCCTCGGCCGGTGGCGGCGTGACCGCTGTCACCAGGGCGTCCAGCGTACCTTCCTCCGCGGAATCCGCTGCCGGGGGCGCGGGCGAGAGCCCAGGCTCCACCTGCTCGGTAGGCGTGCGCCCCGCCACCGTGTCATAGCAGCTCAGCCGCGCCTCCGCATCAATCAACACGGCGCAACTGGACAAAGCCTGAGGAGCGATAAGCGGCTCGGCGGCAGACACTGCGCCAAATCCAAGAAGACCAGTCCATACCGGGACCAGAAGTGTGCGACGCATTAGGGATTCTCTCCAGAAACAACAAGCCTGCCGAGTGTAACTGCACGCCCGGCCAAAATCGCCTCATGGCCAGCCTGTATGAGCAACTTGACGACCTGACGCGCCCTCGGATACGATTCCGCACTTGCGTGGGCGGTTAGCTCAGCGGTAGAGCACTGCCTTCACACGGCAGGGGTCACAAGTTCGAATCTTGTACCGCCCACCACTTCCTTGACAAAGCCGTCACGCGTTCTGCGCACCCTGACACCCCATCTTTCCTCCCGAAGCCGGGGTCGCATCCCGGGAAATTTGGACGCGACGTCTCCAGGAAGGCGCGCAACGAACTGATGTTTCAGGCTTTCCCTCATCCCAAGCCTTGACTCTGGGCCTCCCTCTGCCACACCAATTGAGGTTGCCCCCTTTGCCCAGAACGCACGCTCAGCGCTGACAGCGCGGGCAGAAATAGCTGGAACGCTGGCCCTGACGCAGATGGCGGATGGGCGAATCGCATGCCCGGCAGGGCGCGTCGGCGCGGCCATAGACGCGCAGTTGTTGGGCGAAATAACCGGGGCGACCATCGCTGCCGACGAAATCCCGCAAGGTCGTACCCCCTAAGACAATCGCCTCGTTCAGCACCTGCCGCACCGCCTCCACCAACCGTTCATATCGAGCCAGCGCGATGTGCCCGGCCGCGCGGGCGGGGTGGATGCCGGCCATGAACAGCGCCTCATTCGCATAAATATTGCCCACCCCCACCACCACGTGGGCATCCATCAGCAAGCTCTTGATGGCCACGCTGCGATTGCGGGCCCTGGCGTGGAGATAAACGGCGGAAAACGCCTCGGACAAGGGCTCCGGCCCCAGGTCTTTCAGCAAGGGATGCTGGTCCACGGGAGCAGCAGACCACAGCACGGTGCCGAAACGACGGGGATCATTGAGCCGCAGGGCCTGGCCATCGTCCAACAGCCAGTCCACATGATCGTGCGTCAAGGGCGCAAGCGTACCGGAAACCAGACGCAGGTTTCCGGACATGCCCAGATGCACCAGCAGGGTGCCGTGGTCGAAACCCAGCAGCAGGTATTTTCCGCGCCGCCCCACCTCGCGGATCACCTGACCGGCCAGCGTCTCCGGCAGATCGGGCGCAACCGGCCAGCGCAGGGCAGCCTGTCGCACGCAGACCTGCGTCACGCGACGGCCGATGACATGGGCGGCAATTCCACGCCGAGTGGTCTCCACTTCAGGCAATTCCGGCATTCGCCCCCCCTTGGCGCATGAAAAAGCCCGCTGGGAGCGGGCTCGTTCAGGCCTTAAGCCGTATGGTCCGTCAGGACAGCCGGATCATTTGATCTTGGCTTCCTTGTACATCACATGCTGGCGCACGACGGGATCGAATTTCTTGATCTCCATCTTCTCAGGCTTGGTGCGCTTGTTCTTGGTGGTGGTATAAAAGTGGCCGGTGCCCGCCGTGGAAAGCAACTTGATTTTGTCACGCATGAGGGGAACTCCTTAGACCTTTTCACCGCGCTTGCGCATATCGGCCAAAACGGCATCTATGCCCAGCTTGTCGATGGTGCGAATCCCGCTCGTGGAGACGCGCAGACGCACAAAACGCTTTTCGCTATCCACCCAAAACCGCTGCTCATGCAGATTGGGGAGAAACCGGCGGCGGGTGCGGTTGTTGGCATGGGAAACGTTGTTCCCGCTCATGGGACGCTTCCCGGTAACCTGGCAAACTCGGGACATGGGATCCAATCCTTATCAATCGAGACAACGCCCCCAGTTGCGGGGGATGCGCTAAACGCGCTTTTTAACATGTCCGGACGCTCTCCCGCAAGGCTTGGGTGCAATCCGCTCATCAAGGCAAGGCGCCCACTGCATGCCCAATCAGCATTCAGGCTTGGACACATCAACGACGAACACCTGAATCAGGCGTCGCTGCCCGGTTGTGAAGACGCCTCTCAGCCGGCCTCAATTCCGTCGCCGCGCAGAATCCGGTCACCCAAGGGTGCCTCCGAAAGAAACCGGTGTTGGCCCATTTGTCGCTGGACTCAATGACTCTACAGCCAGACCTTGAATGCATGTTCATCAACGCGGCAGAGATCTGTCCTGAAAAACAAACGTTACGCTCACCTCGCGGACCGTCCAGGAATCCATGATCTTCAAAGCAATCCCCGCTCGGCCAGGGAAACGCATGGCCCGTCGCCGACAATCAGGTGGTCCAGCACACGCACGTCGATCAGGGCAAGCGCCTCGCGCAAGCGTCGGGAGATGGCCTCATCGGCCCGGCTGGGTTCGGCCACGCCGGAGGGGTGGTTGTGGCAAAAGATCACGGCGGCGTCATTGTGGGTCAGGGCGCCGCGCACTACCTCGCGGGGATGGACGCTGGCTCCGTCTATGGTGCCGCGAAACAGTTCGCAGAATTCGATCACCCGATGCCGGTTGTCCAGGTACAGAC
>JBAUIG010000307.1:0-4120 GCA_049682735.1 Candidatus Macondimonas sp.
GATTACGTCATTGCCGGTCAGTCCAACCTGATGGATTTCAAGGAGCTTTCCCATGTGGAGAAGCTCCGGGCGCTGTTTGATGCCTTCACCGCCAAGCGCGAGATGTTGCACCTGCTCGATCAGGCGCTACAGGGAGAGGGCGCACAGATCTTCATCGGCGAGGAATCGGGCTATCGCGTGCTGGATGACTGCAGCGTGGTGACGGCGCCCTATCGGGTCAATGGTCAGGTGGTGGGCGTATTGGCGGTGATCGGGCCGACACGCATGGCCTATCAGCGCGTCATCCCCATCGTCGACATCACCGCACGACTGCTCGGCAGTGCCTTGAATTCATCCAATTGATCCCCACCATAGGGCCGTGATAACGCCCGCTGAGGCGCGCGGCGCCTTTTTATTTTTGTATTTATGTTATCCGGCGAGGGAGCGGTCTCATGAACCCATCCGATATGAACAACGATTTGTCCCCGCAAGACGACGCGGCCACGGACACTGGAACAGCTGGCGGCGATGAGCTCCAGACGCGCCTCGCCGAGGCCGAGCAGAAGGCCAGCGAGCACTGGGAGCTTTACCTGCGTGCCCGGGCCGATCTGGAAAATCAGCAGCGCCGAATGGCGCGGGAACTGGAAAATGCTCACAAATATGGCCTGGAGCGCTTCGTGAACGAGCTGCTACCGGTCAAGGACAGCCTGGAACTGGGCCTGGCCGCCTCCGGCACGGAGCAGACCGGACCCCAGGCTCTGCGCGAGGGCATGGAGCTGACGCTCCGCATGCTGGGCGCGGCTCTGGAAAAATTTGGCGTGCGCGAAATCGCGCCGCAAGGGGAGGTGTTTGATCCCCAGTGGCATGCGGCTGTTTCCATGCAGGAATCCGCCGAGGCGCCGGAAAACACGATTCTGCACGTCATGCAAAAGGGCTATGCCCTGAACGACCGGCTGATCCGGCCCGCCATGGTGGTCGTGGCGCGCGCTGCGGGCGGCTGACGCGCCGGGGCATTGAAACCGATTCCTTTCGTCCCCATCTTGGGGATAACGCAATTTCCGCTTTATCTGGAGAAGCTAAACCATGGGCAAGATCATCGGCATTGACTTGGGCACCACCAACTCATGCGTGGCGGTACTGGAGGGCGGCAAGCCCAAGGTGCTGGAAAACAGCGAAGGCGCTCGCACCACGCCTTCCATCGTCGCCTATACCAAAGACGGTGAAATCCTGGTCGGGCAGGCCGCCAAGCGTCAGGCCGTCACCAATCCGCAGAACACGCTGCATGCCGTCAAGCGCCTGATCGGCCGCAAGTTCAGCGATGCAGTTGTGCAGAAAGACCTGCATCTGGCGACCTTCAAGATCGTGGCCGCCGATAACGGGGATGCCTGGGTTGAGGCCAGTGGCCGCAAGATGTCGCCACAGGAAGTCTCCGCGCAGGTGCTGCGCAAGATGAAGAAGACCGCCGAGGATTACTTGGGCGAAACCGTCACCGAGGCGGTGATCACCGTGCCGGCCTATTTCAACGACGCCCAGCGTCAGGCCACCAAGGATGCCGGTCGCATCGCCGGGTTGGAGGTCAAGCGCATCATCAACGAGCCAACCGCGGCGGCGCTCGCTTATGGCATGGACAAGCAACGCGGCGACAGCAAGATCGTGGTCTACGATCTGGGCGGCGGCACCTTTGATGTCTCGATCATCGAGATCGCCGAGGTCGAGGGCGAGCACCAGTTCGAGGTGTTGGCCACCAACGGAGACACCTTCCTGGGCGGGGAGGATTTCGACCTGCGCATCATCGATTATCTGGCCAGCGAGTTCCAGAAAGAAAACGGCATGGACCTGCGCAAGGATCCCCTGGCCATGCAGCGCCTGAAAGAGGCAGCGGAGAAGGCCAAGATCGAGCTGTCCTCGAGCCAGCAGACCGAGCTCAACCTGCCCTATGTCACGGCAGACGCCAGCGGCCCCAAGCATCTCAATCTAAAGCTGACGCGCGCCAAGCTCGAAGCCCTGGTGGAAGATCTCATCGAGCGGACCATCGAGCCGTGCCGTTTGGCGCTGAAAGATGCGGGCCTGAAAGCTGCCGACATCAACGAGATCATCCTGGTGGGCGGCCAGACACGCATGCCGCGAGTGCAGGACGCGGTCAAGAGCTTTTTCGGCAAGGAACCGCGCCGGGACGTGAATCCCGACGAGGCAGTGGCCATCGGAGCCGCCATCCAGGCCGGCGTGCTGGCCGGTGATGTGCGTGATGTGTTGTTGCTGGACGTGACCCCGCTGACCCTGGGCATCGAGACCATGGGTGGGGTGATGACATCCTTGATCAAGCGCAACACGACGATTCCCACTAAGGCGTCGCAAGTGTTTTCCACCGCCGAGGATAACCAGTCCGCAGTGACCATCCATGTGCTGCAGGGCGAGCGCGAAATGGCGCGCCAGAACAAATCGCTGGGCCAGTTCAACCTGGAAGGCATTGCGCCGGCGCCGCGCGGCATGCCGCAGATCGAGGTCACTTTCGACATCGACGCCAACGGCATCCTGCATGTCTCGGCCAAGGACAAGAACACCGGCAAGGAAGCCAACATCACCATCAAGGCCAGCTCCGGACTGACCGAGGAAGAGATTCAGCGGATGGTGAAGGATGCCGAAGCCCACGCCGAGGAGGATCGCAAGTTCCATGAGCTCGTCACGGCGCGCAATCAGGCCGACAGCCTGGCTTACGGAGTGGAAAAATCCCTGCGCGATCTGGGCGACCAGGTGGAAGCCGAGGAGAAAGGCCGGATCGAGGCCGCTTTGACGGCGGTGCGTGAAGCCATCCAGGGCGAGGACAAGGCGCTGATCGAGCAGTCCACCCAGGCCCTGGCGGAAGTTTCCGCGACCTTGGCGCAACGGGCTGCAGCGGCAGATCAGGCGCGGACCGAAGGAGCGGGCGCCGCCACAGGTGATGCCGATGTGGTGGATGCCGAGTTTCACGAGGTGAAGGACGACAAGTCCGCTTGATGCGACGGCAACGCGCCCGGGGATGATATCGATCGTCCCCGGGCGCGTTGGCGAATTGAGACAGGGCAGGGCGGCGCGCACTGCCGATTGATGCACGAAGGCGCAAGCATGGCGAAAGCGGATTATTACGAGACTCTGGGGGTGGCGCGGGATGCCGGTGAGGCCGAGCTGAAGAAGGCCTACCGGCGTCTGGCCATGAAATACCATCCCGACCGCAACCCCGGCGACAAGGCGGCCGAGGAACGATTCAAGGAAATCGCCGAAGCCTGGGAAGTGCTTTCCAATCCGGAAAAGCGCGCCCTGTACGACCGCTTCGGTCATGCCGGCGTGAATGGGCCTGGCGGCGGCGCTGGGGGCGGCTTCGGGCAGGGCGATTTTGCCGAAGCCTTCGGGGACGTCTTCGGGAGCGTGTTCAGCGAGGTCTTCGGTGGCGGTCGCCGAGGTGGGCGATCGGGCGGCAGCTATCGCGGCGCCGACCTGCGCACCGTGGTGGAGATTGATCTGGAAGAGGCTGCACGCGGTACCACGGTCGAAATCGAGGTGCCGGGGCATGAGACCTGTACCGCCTGCGGTGGCAATGGCGCCGAACCAGGTACCCAGCCGGTGACCTGTTCCACCTGCGCGGGACAGGGGCAGGTGCGGATGCAGCAGGGTTTTTTCTCCCTGCAACAGACCTGCCCACGTTGCCGCGGACGCGGAACCGTTGTCGAGTCCCCGTGCAAGGCATGCAGTGGCGCCGGGCGTATCCGGCAGGACAAGACCCTGTCGGTGAAGATTCCGCCCGGCGTCGATACCGGTGATCGCATTCGACTTGGTGGTGAAGGTGAGCCGGGTCAGGGTGGCGGCCCGGCAGGGGATCTGTACGTCCAGATCCAAGTGCGCGACCATGTGATTTTTCATCGTGAAGGCAAGGATCTCTTGTGCGAGATGCCTGTGAGCTTCACCACTGTTGCGCTGGGCGGTGAAATCGAGGTCCCCACGCTGGATGGCCAGGTCAACCTGAAGGTCCCCGCGGGTACCCAGACCGGCAAGGTATTCCGTTTGCGCGGCAAGGGCATGCCGGGCCTGCGCGGCGCCGAGACCGGCGATCTCTTGTGCCGTGTGCAGGTGGAGACGCCGGTCAACCTGACGGCGGAGCAACGCGAAC
>JBAUIG010000308.1:0-11694 GCA_049682735.1 Candidatus Macondimonas sp.
GTCAGGCGGTGGCGGCCGCCTTGCGCGCGCGCGGGGTGGGCTTCGCGCGTCGCACCCAGGAAAGCGTTTATGCCACCACCGAGGCTCAGGATCTGGAACGTGTACTGAGGGCGGTGTTGATGCCGACCCGGCTCAACTGGCTGAAGGGCGCCCTGGCCACTGCTTTGTTGGATGGCACGCTGCCCAGCATCCTGGAACTGGATCGTGACGAACTGGCTCTGGAGCGGCTGCTGGAGCGCTTTCAATCCCACCACGAAATATGGCAGCGACGGGGTTTCATGCCCATGTGGCAATCCCTCATGGCGACTCACGGGGTGGCTGCGCGCCTGCTGACCCGCCCCGACGGAGAACGGATGCTGACCAATGTGCAGCATTTGGCCGAGCTGCTGCACGACGCCGCGGTGCGTGAACATCTGGGCCCCGAGGCCTTGTTCAACCGTCTTGCTGGCCTGCGCCAGTTCCCGGAGCAGAGCGGCGAGGAGGCGCTGTTGCGGCTGGAAAGCGAGGATGATCTGGTCCGGATCGAAACTATTCATGTCAGCAAGGGGCTGCAGTATCCGGTGGTGTTTTGCCCCATGCTGTGGAGTGTTCCCAAGGCCGCCAATTCTGCTCGCAACGATATGCTGTCTTACCACGATCCCGAGCACGGCGAGGCGCGCCTGGAACTGGCGCCGGAGACCCATCCCGCGGCGCGGGAACAGGCGGAGCTGGAGTCGCTGGGCGAGGACTTGCGTCTGGCCTATGTCGCCCTGACCCGCGCCGAGGCGCGCTGCTATGTGGTGGATGGGTCGATCAAGGATCGGGATCGTTCTGCCTTGGGTTGGCTGCTGCCCGGTACGGAACCAGCCGCCGCGTGGGCGCAACGGGCGCCCGGGTGTCCGGAGGCCATTGGAGCCTGGGTGGCGGTGGCGCCAGTCGACGGGGACGCCCTGGACGCGCCTGTTCGCCCCCGTGTGGTGTCGCGGATCCCCCAGCGTCGCGTTCCAGTGCCCCGTGTGGTGACCAGCTTTTCCGCCCTGTGGGGGGGTGCTTCGGACGCCGTGGCCGACCATGATGACCGCACGGGCAGTCCGGGCGGCGTGTTTGCGCCGTTGGAGCCCGGCCCCCATGGCTTTCCCCGCGGCGCGGCGGCGGGTCGGGCCCTGCACACTATCCTCGAACGCTGGTCATGGGCAGAGAGCGAGGGGACCAGTGCGCTGGCGGCGCTGGCCCGGGAAGCGCTGGCCCAGGAAGGCCTGGAGCGCCACTGGGAAGCAGTGGTCGTAGACTGGCTGCAGCAAGTCGTGAACACGCCATTGGATAAGGAAGGCTTGCGACTGGCGCAAGTTCTCCCGGCACAGCAAGCGCGCGAAATGGCGTTTGCCTTTTCGCTGGAAGGGCTGGATCGGCGCCGGCTCGACGCCCTGATCGCCCGGGTCGATCCGCTGTGGATGGCGCGGGGATTCCATGCTCCCCCGGTTCTGGATGGGGTTATGCGCGGTGTCATCGATCTGGTGTTCGCCCATGACGGGCGTTATTACCTGGCCGACTACAAGAGCAACTGGCTGGGCCCGCATGCGGGTGATTACACCCCCGAGGCCCTGGCGGTAGCGATGGCGGGGGGCGGCTACACGGCCCAGGCGCTGATTTATGCGCTGGCCCTGCACCGCCATCTGCGCTCGCGCTTGCCCGATTATGATGTGGCGCGGGATTTTGGTGGGGTCTATTACCTGTTTTTGCGCGGCATGGCGCCGGAGGCGCCGGGACGGGGCGTGATGCGGCTGTGTCCGGATCGGGCCATGCTGGCGCAGTTGGACGCCCTGATGGCCGGCCGGAGAGAAGCATGACGCCGCTACAGGCCAGCTGGTTGCGCACCCTGCGCGCCGGTGGCGAGTTCGAGGAATTCGATCTGCAGCTCGCGGCGATGTTCGCGCGCCAGGATGCCAGTCTGCCCCTGCCGGGACTGTGGGCGATTGCCCGCCTGAGCCAGCAAACCCAGCGCGGGGCGGTGTGCGTAACGGTGGCCGAGTTGACCGGCACGCCGCCCACTGTCTTGCTGGTGGGGACGACCTGGCCGGCGCAGGCAGATGATTGGACTGCGCTGTTGCGAGGCTTGGATGCGGTGGGCAACCCAGGGCAGGTACGACCCCTGATCCTGGATCAGGCCGGGCGGCTGTACGGTTATCGTCACTGGGACCTGGAGCAACGCCTGGCCCGCGCCCTGCGGCGGCGGACGCAGTGGGATCCCCTGGCGGGGGAGGCGGCGATGCGCGCGGGGCTGGGTCGCTTGTTCCCGGATGTCGGGCCGGAGGTTCCTTTGCAGGGGCTGGCGGCTGCCTTGGCGGCGACGGGCCGGATGACCGTTCTCACCGGTGGACCGGGAACTGGGAAGACCACCACGCTGGCGCGCGTGCTGGCGTTGTTGCTGCATCTGAAAGCCGATTTGCGGGTGGCGCTGGTAGCGCCCACGGGCAAGGCTGCCGCGCGCATGCAGGAGGCATTGGGCGGAGCTCTGGCCCGGCTGCCGCCGGAATGGCATGTGGACCTGCCCACGCAGGCGACCACCCTGCATCGCTTGCTGGGTCTGCGTCCCGGCGCCGCCCATCTGCCGCGTTTCCACCGCGATCATCCCTTGCCGGTGGATGTGCTGGCGCTGGACGAGGCGTCCATGGTGGATCTGGGGCTGATGACCCGGCTGCTGGAGGCCTTGCCGGATTCGGCCCGGCTCATCGTGCTGGGTGACCCGGACCAACTGGCCTCGGTGGAGGCCGGGGCGGTGCTGGGGGACCTGTGCGAGCATGCGCCGGGTTTGCGTCTGTCCCAGGCGCAGCGGCTCGCCGTGCTGACAGGGTGGCCGGTGCCTGCCGGATCGGTGCGGGATGATCATCCGCTGCGCGATCATCGCGTCCACCTCACCCACAACCACCGCTTCGGCGACAGCCCGGGACTCGCCCGGTTGGCGGCCGCGGTGAATGTGGGCGATGCACATGCCGTGCAGACTTTGCTGGCCGGCGCGGGGGCTCCCGAGGTGACGGGTCTGGGTGGGGCGTCCGGGGAAGCGGGGCTGATCGAACAGGTCATGGCGGGATATGGCCCCCATTTGGACGCCTTGGCGCGGGGAGCGCCGGCCGAGGAAGTGCTGGTTCTCTTCGAGGCGTTCCGGGTGCTGTGCGCCCACCGCGTGGGGCACTATGGTGTGGAAGGGCTCAATGCCCGCATCGAAACGGCCCTGCGCCGGGCCGGGCGTCTGCGGGGCGAGGGGCTGTGGTCGCCGGGCCGACCGGTGCTGGTGACCCGCAACGATCCGGGGGCGCGGATTGCCAATGGCGATGTGGGGCTGATCCTGCCGGGCGTGGACGGCGGTCTGCAGGTGGTGTTCCGGCGCACGGATGGGACGTTGCACCGCATCTCGCCGGCCCGGCTGGGGGCCTGGGAGAGCGCCTTCGCCATGACCATCCACAAGACCCAGGGTTCCGAGTTCGACGAGGTGCTGCTGGTGTTGCCGCCGGAGGATTCCCCGCTGCTGACCCGCAATCTGCTCTATACCGGCGTGACCCGGGCGCGCCGTCGCCTGCGCATCATCGGTGCCCCGGAGATCTGGGCCAAGGCGCTGGCGCGGCGCCAGACCCGCGCTTCCGGGCTCGCCGCCGCGCTGCGCCAAACCGATGATGCGGGCGCCAGCCGCACCGATCCCTGAAGTTCATCCCAGTGGCCAGCACAGGGGGCGACATCGGGCTGGTGTGACGGCGGGGCCATGGGCTGATTTGATGAAATAACCCGCTTCCGCCGCGCCAAAGCGTCCCGGTACAAAACCGGGTTTTCCGCTGTCGGCCCGCATGGCGACTGTCCCTGTTTTGCAACATGGGCCGCATAGCATGGCCCTGTTGGCGTGGTCGGCCTTGTCCGGATTGGCGCGACCGCCCAGTTTGATGGGGCGGGATTTTCCGGACGCCAGGCAATCCCCTGCGGCCACGTTGCCCGTCCCGAAAGGAGAGGCCCGGTGCATCTTGCCGACGTGACCTTTTTCTATGCGCCGGACAGCGGGGGCGTGCGCCGCTATCTGGAAATCAAGCGACAAACTTTCAGTGCCCTGCCCGGCTGGCGCCACACGCTGGTGGTGCCTGCCCGGCGCGCGCGTCGCGTGGGGTCGATCCGCTATGTCCCGGCCGCCCCGCTGCCTTTCAGCCAGGGCTATCGCTTTCCCTGGCGCCGGTTGCCGTGGGTTGCGGCCTTGCAGGACGCCGGCCCTGACCTGATCGAGGCCGCCGATCCCGGCGTGCCCGGCTGGGCTGCGCTGGAGGCCGGGCAGCGCCTGGGGGTTCCGGTGGTGGCGTTCTATCACTCCGATGTGCTGTCTCTCGCCGCCCGTTGGGGTTGGGATCTGCTGCAAGCGCCCGCAAGGCGCTATCTGCAAACGTTTTATGGTCAATTCGATTGCGTGCTGGTGCCCAGCCGGTATGTGCTGGAGCGGCTGGAGGGCGTAGGGATCCCACGCCTCCAGCCTCAGGGCCTGGGGGTGGATTGCGAGCGCTTTCATCCCCGCTTTGCGGACACGCATGCCCTCAAGGCCCGTTTGGGGCTGTCGGCACAGACCAGGCTCGCGCTGTTTGTGGGCCGCGCCGCGCCGGAGAAAAATCTGCCCACCTTGATCGAGGCATTTCGTCGTCTGGGGCCGGCCTACCATCTGTTGCTGGTCGGTCCCGGCATGCCGCAGGTGCGGCAGGCCAATGTGACGGTGCGCTCCCGTTACGTAAGGGGACCAGCGCTGTCGCGCCTGATGGCCAGCCCCGATGTGTTCGTCCACGCCGGGGATTGCGAGACTTTCGGGCTGGTGGTGCTGGAGGCCATGGCGAGTGGTGTGCCCGTGGTCGCGAGTCGCCGGGGCGCCTTGCCCGAATTGATTCCCGCTCAGGCGGGTGTGTTGGCGGATGCGCCGGAGCCCGCGGCGCTGGCGGAAGCGGTGCGTACGCTGTTCGCGCAGGATGCCCCGGCAATGGGGCAATGGGCCCGGCACTGGGTGCAAACCCGGTGGATTTGGGCCGCGCAACTGGATTCACTCAGGCTGACCTATGAAACCCTTGCAAAATCTGCTGTTCGCGCGTGCCCGGACGCCCACGATCCGACGCCGGAGTCCGCTGATGGTGGTGCTGCATGATGTGGCGCCCCAGACTTGGCACCGTTATGCCGCGCTGATCGAGGAACTGGATCGTCGGCGGATCCCCTGTTCCTTGCTGGTGGTGCCCGATTACCATGGGGCGGGCGAGCTGCGTGCCCATCTGGACTTTGTCGGGGCCTTGCAGATCCGCCAGGCACAGGGTGACGAAATCGTCCTCCATGGCTTTTTGCACCAGGACCGCGAACCGCTGGGGCTTTCCCCGGTGCAATGGCTGGTGCGGCGGATCTATACCGCACGCGAAGGGGAGTTTGCGGCCTTGAGCGCGCCGCGCGCCCTGGCTCGGGTGGCCCAGGGGTTGCGGCAGTTGTCCGAGGTGGGTCTGACGACTCAGGGTTTTGTGGCGCCAGCCTGGTTGATGAGCCGGGGCACGCGCCGGGCGCTGCCTATGCTGCCGGTGCGCTATGCTGCAGGACGGCGCTGTTTGTATCGTCTGCCGGACTGGCGGGCAGAGCGTCAGGTCAGCCTGGTGTGGAGTGTGCGCAGCCGCGGTCGCCGCATCCTGTCGCGGTTGCGCAATGATTGGGCGCTGTGGCGCGCCAGGGACAGCGCCGTGATCCGATTGGACATTCATCCGGCCGATCTGGGGCATCCGCATGTCGCACGCTGGTGGTTCGACACCCTGGACCGGCTGGCCAGGGAACGGGAAACCCTCACCAAGGGCGCCTGGGTGGCGCGTTGGGAATGAGGCGGGGAGTCATCGTTGAGACGTCATCCATGGATTTTGCTGGGGCTGGCCTTGCTGGCCGGGCTGGCGGTGCCGCTCTGGCATGGCGGTAGCGCGGGCCTGAGTCTGTTGGGGCAGGTGCCCTGGCCGCTGTTCGTGCTGGGGCCGCTGCTGGCCGTAATCGCCTGGAATTTCAGCGCGCTGCGACTGCGCTTGATGGCGCGGGGTCACACGCGTCTGGGTCAGCGCGAGGCCCTGGCCACTGTCATGGCCACCGAATGCATGGTGAATGCCACGCCCATGGGATTGGCGGGGCCGGTTGCCTACGCCACGCTGCTGAGCCGCCACGGCCTGCGCAGCGCCGATGGCGCGGCGATCTACACCATGGATCAGCTTGTTGACCTCACTTTCTTCATCCTGTTGATCCCGGTGGTGGTGTGGTGGTGCCCATTGTGGCCGCCGGGCCTGGAAGCAGGGGCCGCTGTGACGGCAGGTTTGCTGTTGCTGCTGGTGTTGATGGTGGTGGCTGCAATGATGCGCTTTCGCCGCATTCTGCTCTGGAGCAACGCCGTGGGGGGCAAGGCGGGGATCACCCCGCGCGCGCGTCGCCGCATTGGCCGCTTCGCGCTGCAATTCCACCGCCGCATCCACGAAATGCTGGCGATCCCGATCCCTCGCCTGCTGGCCATCTACGGGCTTTGCGCACTGCAGTGGATTACCCGCTACAGCGTGCTGTATTTCATTTTGTGGGGACTGAATGTGCCCATGGCCTGGGCCACGGTGTTTCTGGTACAGATGGTGGCACTCAGCGCCGGACAGGTGGGTATGATGCCCGGCGGCGCCGGCGTGGCGGAACTGGGATCGACAGCCCTCTTGGCGCCCTATGTGGCCGCACCCCAGTTGGCCATTGCCATTTTGCTGTGGCGCTTTGCCACCTGCTACTGGCATCTCTTGGCCGGCGCACCGGTATTACTGGTCCTGATTGGCCGCCGTGGGGTGCAAAAATTGCAGCGGCAGGTAAGCGAAGGACCGTGATGCCCCCTTCCTGGGCGCGTGGAGGACCCGCATGGACGATCAAACGGCTTTGACGCAACTGGGGCGGGAGCCCGAACGCTACGATGGCGTGGTCAACATGCCCGTCTATCGCGCCTCCACGGTCCTCTTTCCCAGCCTCGCCGCCCTGGAAGCTGCTTCGCGGCGGCCGTTCGAAGGCACCTATTACGGCCGATTCGGTACGCCAACCACCTTCGCTCTGGAAGAGGCGATGGCAAGCTTGGAAGGGGCGGATCGATCCATCGCGGTGGGCTCCGGTCTGGCCGCCATTACCACCGTGTTGCTGGCCTTTCTCACCCCCGGTGATCACCTGCTCATGGTCGACACCGTCTATGGCCCCACCCGCATGTTTTGCGATGGCTTCCTGGCGCGCCGGGGCATCGAGACCACCTATTACCCGCCGGCGAGGGGGAAGGGCCTTGCCGAACTGATCCGTCCCAATACCCGGCTGATCTTCACCGAATCTCCCGGTTCGCTCAGCTTTGAAGTGCAGGACGTCCCGGCCATCACTTGCGTGGCGCGGGCGCGGGGGATTCCGGTGGCGCTCGACAACACCTGGGCCACCCCATTGTATTTCAAGGCTTTCGCTCATGGTGTGGATATTTCACTTCATGCCGCCACCAAGTATGTGGTGGGGCACGCCGATGCCATGCTGGGCGTCATCAACACCACGGCGGCGCATTACCCGGTCATCAAGCAGACCGCGGTGGCCCTGGGTCATTGTGCAGGCAGCGAAGAATGTGCGCTGGGCTTGCGCGGCTTGCGCACCCTGGACGTGCGGCTCGCCCGCCATCAGGCCAATGCCCTGACGCTCATCGACTGGCTGGTTGCCCGCCCTGAGGTGAGCCGGGTGCGTTATCCGGCCTGGCCCGCCGATCCGGATCATGCGCTGTGGCAGCGCGATTTCCTCGGCGCCAGCGGCTTGTTTGCCGTTGAGTTGTCCCCTTGCGCCCCCGAAGCACTAGCGGCGTTTATCGATGGCCTGCATTTGTTCGGCCTGGGCTACAGTTGGGGCGGGTACGAGAGCCTGTTGTTGCCGGTGCATCCGGAGCACAGCCGCACGGCCACGGCCTGGACCGCAGCGGGACCCTGGTTGCGCATTCACGCCGGTCTCGAGGCGCCCGTGGACCTCATCGCCGACCTTGCGGCGGGTTTTGAGCGGCTGCACTCAAACACAAGCCCGGGGTTGTAACAGGCGCAGGCCTTATGCCAATCGTCTTCATCCGGGTTGGGGGTCGAAGTGGATGCCTCCCTCCGCCAACAGAAGCCGGAGCGATTTTTACCCGCAAAACAGGGCTTGCGGGATGAACCGGGGAAACGGGCAGAGGCCCGGAGCCCGGATGCTCTGCGCGCTTGATTGGGCCGGGAGCTTTTGCTTTTCTCCTTGCTACTCACCATGATCGTCGGGAGGAATTTTCCCGGCGCCCAAAATCTGGCCGCTGTCATGGCGAAGAAGCAAAAAGCAAGGCGAGAGGAAAGCGCATGCAGAGCACCATGATGACCGACGGGTTGACCCTGGATCTGCTGCTGGAGCGGACCGAACGTCTGTTTCCGGATACGGCAATCGTCTCCAGAGCCCCGGATCGCAGCCTGCACCGATCGAACTATGGGAAGATGGCGCGGCGCGCTCGCGCCTTGGCCGGCGGACTGCAACGGGCCGGCCTGAGGCCTGGCGATCGGGTGGCGAGCCTGATGTGGAATCATGCGGCGCATCTGGAAGCTTATTTTGGCGTGCCGCTCGCCGGGGGCGTGCTGCATACGCTGAATCTGCGGCTGTCGCCCGAAGATCTGGTGTACATCATCCAACATGGCGGCGATCGCTTCCTGATCCTGGACGATGTTCTGCTGCCCCTGTTTGAGCGCATTCGTGATCAAGTGAATCTGGAGCGGGTCTGGGTGGTCGCGTGGGATGATGCGCCGGCTCCGGCTGCAAGCCTGGAACACTATGAAGACCTGCTGGCAGGGGGCGAAGAACATTTCGTTCTTCCTGCGCTGGATGAGCGGGATCCCTGCCTGATGTGCTACACCTCGGGCACCACGGGGCGTCCCAAGGGTGTGGTGTATTCCCACCGTTCGACGGTGCTGCATGCCTTGGCCAGCGCCCTGCCGGATGGGGTGGAGCTGTCCTGCCACGATACCGTGACGCCGGTCGTGCCCATGTTCCATGCCAATGCCTGGGGATTGCCCTTCGCGGCCACCTTGGTCGGCGCGAGCCAGGTCTTTCCCGGTCCCCATCTGGACCCGGAAAACCTGCTGGATCTGTTTGCCGGGGAAGGCGTCACCCTCACAGCGGGCGTCCCGACCATCTGGCTTGGTCTGCTCGAAGCCCTGCGGCGCGAGCCGGAGCGCTGGACATTGCCGCCGATGCGTACCGTGGTGGGGGGATCGGCGGTACCGGCTTCCTTGATTGAGGGCATGGCCCGCTTCGGCTTGGCGGTGATCCAGGGCTGGGGCATGACCGAGACCTCGCCGCTGGCGGCCTTGGGGCGCTTGAAGCCCGCCGAGGAAGCACTCCCTGCGCCCCAGCGGCTGCATTTCCAGACCAGCCAGGGCTTGCCCTCTCCGCTGGTGCGCATGCGACTGGCCGATGAAGGTGGGAAGGTGCTGCCCTGGGACGGGCGACAGATGGGCGAGGTCCAAGTGCGTGGGCCCTGGGTTACCGCCGCCTACTACGGTGGTGAAGGGGCGGATAAATTCACTGCCGATGGTTGGCTGCGGACCGGTGATGTGGCGGTGATCGATCCGCGGGGGTATGTGTTCCTGACGGATCGCACCAAGGATCTGGTGAAATCGGGCGGTGAATGGATCAGCTCGGTGGCGCTGGAAAATGCGCTGATGGACCATCCTGCGGTATTGGAGGCGGCGGTGATCGCGGTGCCTCATGCACGCTGGGGAGAGCGGCCCCTGGCGGTGGTGGTGTTCAATGCTGGACAGGCGGCTACGATTGCTGAGCTGCAGGCGTTTCTGGAGCAACGCTTCGCCAAATGGATGGTGCCGGAGCAGTTTGTGTTTGCCGATGCCATTCCGCGCACTTCAACGGGGAAGTTCAACAAGCTTGCCTTGCGGGCGGAATTTGCCCAAGGGTCACTGCTGGCAGAGGAGTTTGATGACCCAGCGCCAGCCTGAACCCTGTTCGCCCTGTCGCCAGCTGTGCCGTCTCAATCGGGCTGGCGTGTGCATCGGCTGCGGCCGCACGGCACCGGAAATCCGCGATTGGTTGAGTCTGGATGCGCAAGCGCGCTGGGAGGTTTTACGTCGTGCGAGTGAGCGCCGCAGTATGCTCGATCCCCGCGCTGACGGTGCGTGAGCCCATAGATTTTCGTTCGATGCCAGAAACCAGGATGAATGCATGTCACGCTATTGGCTGATGGTTCAGCTCGCCATGGCCGCCTTGTTCGCGGTGATGGCGGTCATCATGGGTGTCGTATTGTTGAGTTACGCCATCTACATTGACGCAGATCCGCGCATGGCCCGCGATTTGCCCTTTTTGACGCAGGTGGCTGCTTGGTTTATGGCGACAGGGCTTGTCTTCGCGGCAGGGAGCTGGAGCCAGTGGCGAGGTCATTGGTCTCGCTGGCTGCTCTGGATACCGGAGCTCGCCGTGGTGCTGGCCTTGTTTGGCATGATTCGTAGTATGCGGGTGGTTGATTGAGCCGCATTTCGAGCTGATCGCAAGCAAGTTTGCAAAAAAAAAGAAAAGCCGGCATCGGACCGGCTTTTCGTTGCAAGCTTGCGACCTGCGACTCGATCAAGAGGCCTTGGACATGCCGGGCATCATGTTGAAGGGCACCCGGTAGATCTGCATCAGGCCGCCAATGGTCATCAAGACGCGGCTCATGCCGACGAAGGAGTCGGGAACAATGATGCGGTGTTCCTGAAACACTTCCATCAGTTCCTCGATGATTTCGTCTACGCCCTTCTTCTTCATGTCGCGCATGATTTCGCCCGCGCGAGTCTTGGCCTCGGGCTTGCCGCGCTTGGTGCGGATGAAGTATTGCGACAGGTCCTCGACGGTTTCCGCGTCGATTCCGCCGAAACCGCACTCCTGCATGAGCTTGCCCAGGTTCTCGGTGGCCTGTGTCTCATCCTGCCCTTTGCCTTGATTGAGCATGTAGAGCATCAGGCGCGTGTAGTTCATGGTCTCTTTCGGCGTCAAGCGGCCAATCACGCCATAATCGAGAATCCAGACATTGTTGTCCTTGTCCACCATGAAGTTGCCGGGGTGGGGATCCGCCTGGAAGATTCCGAACTTGGTGATCTGTTGCATGTAGCTGTCCTGAACCACGGACAGCAGGTCGCGGGCTTCTTCCTTGTTCTTGCGGTCGAGGTGGTTTGTAAGCCGGGTGCCCTCGATCCACTCGGTGACAATGACCTTTTCCTTGGACAGCTCCTCGATCAGCACCGGAATGCGGACACGGGGATGGTGCTTTTGTTGCGAGAAAAGCTTGAGGTTTTCAGCTTCAATGCGAAAATCGAGCTCCTCGGCCGTCATTTTCATCAACTGATCGATCATCTGCTTGATATCGATCTGTGGTACGCGATTTTTCAGCGCTCCCGCCATCATGCGGAACAGACCAAAGTCCTGATAGAACAGTTCCTTGACGCCCGGAAGCTGAACCTTGATGGCCACCAGGCGTCCGTCCTTCATCTGGGCTTTATGGACCTGTCCGATGGACGCGGTCGCAGTCGGATTTTCCTCGACCCATTCGAAATGATCCCGCCATTGAGGGCCCAGCTGATCTTCCATGACCGGCACCAAGGTATGGAAGGGCACTGGTCTGGCGTCGTTCTGCAGCTTTTTCAGGGCATCGATGTATTCGCG
>JBAUIG010000309.1:0-5250 GCA_049682735.1 Candidatus Macondimonas sp.
TTCGGCCACCATCTCCTTCAATCTGGCGCCCGATGTCTCCCTGGGGGCGGCCGTGGACGATGTCGAGGCGGTGTTGGCAGAACTGGCGCCACCTGCCAGCCTGCAGACTCGTTTCCAGGGCGACGCCCTGGCGTTTCGCGCTTCCCTGGCCAACCAGACCTACCTGCTGCTGGCCGCCATCGTCTGCATGTACATCGTGCTGGGGATGCTCTATGAGAGCTACATCCATCCCATCACCATTCTCTCCACCCTGCCCTCGGCGGGCGTGGGCGCCTTGCTGGCGCTGCTGCTGAGCGGACATCCGCTGGATGTGATCGGCATCATCGGGATCGTGCTGCTGATCGGCATCGTCAAGAAGAATGCCATCATGATGGTGGACTTCGCCCTGGATGCCGAACGCAGCGGCGGCAAGTCGCCCCGGGAGGCGATTTTCGAAGCCTGCCTGTTGCGCTTCCGGCCGATCCTGATGACCACGCTGGCCGCCTTGCTGAGCGCACTACCAATGATGTTGAGTACGGGTGTGGGCGCTGAATTGCGCAGGCCTCTGGGGCTCACCCTGGTGGGCGGGCTGGTGCTGAGTCAGTTGTTGACCTTGTTTACCACGCCGGTGATCTACCTGGCGTTTTCGGGCCTGGCCGAACGCATCAGTCGGCGTCCGGCGCCCGCGCCCGAGGGCGTGCCTTGAATCCCGGCGCGTTTTTCATCTACCGGCCCGTCACCACCACGCTGCTGACTCTGGCCATCACCCTCTCGGGGATAGTGGGCTTTTTCCTGATGCCTGTGGCGCCGATGCCAAAGGTTGATTTCCCCACCATCGTGGTGATTGCCCGGTTACCCGGCGCAAGCCCGGAAACCATGGCCGCCACCGTGGCCACGCCGCTGGAGCGCCAACTGGGGCGAATCGCCGGCATCGAGGAAATGAGCTCCTCCAGTTCAATGGGCTTCACCCGCATCATCATCCAGTTCGATGTCAACCGGGACATTGATGGCGCGGCGCGCGACGTCCAGGCCGCCATCAATGCGGCGCGCAGCCTGTTGCCCGCCAATCTGCCCACCAGCCCCATTTATCGCAAGGCCAATCCCGCCGATTCGCCGATTCTTTTGCTATCGCTCACCTCCGATACCCTGACACCGGGTCAGATGTACGATGCCGCTTCTACGATACTGGCCCAGAAGCTGTCCCAGGTGTATGGCATCGGCCAGGTGGAACTGGGCGGCTCGGCCCTGCCGGCGGTGCGGGTTGAGCTCAATCTCGATGCCGTCAACAAATACGGTCTGGGGCTCGAACAGATCCGTCAGGCGCTGGCGGGGGCCAATGCCAATCGACCCAAGGGCAGCTTGGAGGACGGCCAGAAGCGCTGGTTGATTCACGCCAACGATCAGGCCAGGACCGCCGATGAATTCCGCGACTTGGTGATTGCCTACGTTGCGGGCTCGCCTGTGCTGCTGCGAGACATTGCCGAAGTGCACGATGCCGTGCAGGACATCCGCAACGCCGGCACAGCCAATGGCAAAACGGCGGTGGTCATTGCCTTGCGTACACAGCCAGGCGCCAACGTCATTGAAACCGTGGACCGGGTCAAGGCGCTGTTGCCCGAGCTCAAGGCCTCGGTACCGGGCGGCGTGAACCTCACCGTCGAGCTCGACCAGTCAGAAACCATCCGCGCCTCCCTGCATGAGGTGGAAGTCACCATCGTCATCTCCACCATCCTGGTGCTGGGCGTGGTGCTGTTGTTTCTGCGCAATGCGCGCGCCACGCTGGTGCCTGCGGTGGCGCTGCCGGTGTCTTTGATCGGCACCTTCGGGGCGCTCTATCTGATGGGCTACACCATCGACAATCTCTCGCTCATGGCAATCACCATCGCGACCGGCTTTGTCGTGGACGATGTGATCGTGGTGTTGGAGAACATCATGCGCCACCTGGAAAAAGGCAGCACGCCATTTCAGGCTGCCCTGGACGGCACACGGGAAGTCAGCTTCACCGTGGTCTCCATGACCCTGTCGCTGGTGGCGGTGTTCCTGCCCATCGTGCTGATGGGCGGCATGATCGGACGCCTGATCCAGGAATTCGGTGCCACGCTATCCATTGCCGTGCTGGTGTCGATGGTGGTGTCGCTGACCCTGACGCCCATGATGAGTGCCCGGTTGCTGCGGCAGGAAACGTTCGCCAATCCCGGTCGCCTGCATCGTTGGATCGATGCGGGATTCGAGCGGATGATGCAAGCCTACCGGGTGAGCCTGGGTTGGGCCTTGCGCCATTCCTTCCTGACCCTGATGTCCTTGTTTGCCACCTTCGCGCTCAATATCTTCCTGTTCGTGGTGGTTCCCAAGGGGCTGCTGCCCCAGTACGACATCGGCAAGCTGCTGGGCTATATCAGCGGCGAGCAGGCCTTGTCGTTCCAGTCGATGCGCGACAAACAGCAGCAGTTCACCGACATCCTGCGCGCCGATCCGGCAGTCGAGAGCGTGGTGTCCTTCATCGGGGGAGAATCACAAGGCAACACAGGCTTCGTATTCGTATCGCTCAAGCCGCTGGACGAGCGGCGCATACCGGCGCACAAGGTGATGGAACGTCTGCGCACCCAGATCAACGATGTTCCCGGCGCCACCTTGTTTCTTCAGGGCCCACAGGACATCCGCCCCGGCGGCCGACCCAGCAATTCCCGTTATCAATACAGTCTGCAGAGCGACAATCTGGACGATCTCTACCTGTGGTCTGAACGCCTTGAACAGGCATTGAAGGCGCAGGGCGGGCTGATCGACGTCAACAACGACCTCAAGACCCGCGGCCTCCATGCCAAGGTCGTGATTGATCGGGACGCTGCGGTGCGCCTGGGCGTGGATCCGGCGCGTGTGGACGCCACGCTCTACGATGCCTTCGGTCAGCGTCCGGTATCCACCATCTACGCCGAGCGCAACCAGTATTTCGTCGTGATGACCGCAGGCCCCACCGACACAGCTGATCCGGCCGCCCTGAAGAAGCTGTTCGTCCAGTCGCGCAGCGGTGCGCTGGTCCCCTTGTCGGCTTTCAGCCATGTCGAGACCGTCAAGGGGCCCATTGTCGTCAATCACCAAGGGCAGTTTGCCGCAGCCACGCTGTCGTTCGACCTGGCGCCCAAAGTCTCCCTGAGCGACGCGGACCAGATCATCCGCCGCGCCATGACCCAGATCGGTGCGCCCACCTCGGTGCGGGGCGGTTTCCAGGGCGAGGCGCTGGCCTTCAAGAAGTCGCTATCCTCGGAGCCCTGGCTGTTGTTGGGAGCGCTGGTGACGATCTATGTGGTGCTGGGCATTCTCTATGAGAGCTTCATCCACCCCATCACCATTCTCTCCACCCTGCCTTCGGCTGGCGTGGGCGCGATTCTCGCCTTGATGGTCACCGGGGTGGAACTGAATGCCATGGCGCTCATCAGCCTGTTCCTGCTGATCGGCATCGTCAAGAAGAACGCCATCATGATGGTGGACGTCGCGATCCAGACCCAGCGTGAGCTGAATCAAACGCCGGAACAGGCAATTTTCGAAGCCGCCCTGATTCGATTGCGCCCCATTCTGATGACCACCCTCGCCGCCGCGCTGGGCGCCCTGCCGCTGGCGATCGCCACCGGCTACGGCGCCGATCTGCGCCGGCCGCTGGGCATCGCCATCGTCGGCGGGCTGTTGTTCAGCCAGTTCCTGACCCTCTACACCACCCCAGTGGTTTACCTCTACATGGACCGATTGCACCAGTGGACCCAGCGTCGCTGGGTGTCGCCAAGCAATCCGATCCGCGTGACTGACTGAAGGCCCTTGCCATGGCGACGCTCCGCTCCCCTGAATCCGGTTTCTGCTATCCGAATCCCCATCCCCATTCGCGCGGGCGGTGGCTGGGTATTGCAGTGCTCACGCTCTTGCTCGGTGCCTGCAAGATGGGGCCGGATTATGTCCGCCCGGAAAACGACGCGCCGGCGGCTTTCAAGGAAGCCGAGAACTGGAAACCCGCCGAACCGGCCGCTCATCTGGATCGGGGCGCGTGGTGGACGCTCTATCACGACCCCCAACTGGACGCCCTGCAGGCCCAATTGGGCGGTGGCAATCTCAATGTCCGCATTGCCGAGTCGCAATTTCGTCAAGCCCAGGCCGCCCTGGCGGGAAGCCGCGCCGGACTGTTTCCATCCCTGGGCGCTTCCGCGGGAGAAACCCGCTCCCAGCCCGCCGATCCGCTCACCGGGCTGAATCGCACACCGATTCAGCTTCCCGAGCAACGTTTCGGCCCGTTCGGCGCGTTGCGGGTCCGCCCCCCCGCGATTCAGGCGCCGGAGATCGATTTCAACCCACGCACACAGTACAACCTGGGGCTTAGCAGCAGCT
This sequence comes from Candidatus Macondimonas sp., assembly GCA_049682735.1. Classification (GTDB taxonomy): domain Bacteria; phylum Pseudomonadota; class Gammaproteobacteria; order UBA5335; family UBA5335; genus Macondimonas. The sequence continues at coordinate 4,348 of JBAUIG010000309.1, forward strand.
GGGAAATCGATCTGTGGGGGCGGGTGCGGCGCCAGGTTGAAGCCAATACGGCCGATCTTGCCGCGAGTGCGGCCGACCTGCAGTCCATGCGCCTGAGCATGCAGGCCCAATTGGCCCAGCTCTATTTCACCCTGCGTGTCAACGATACCTTGCAAGCCAAGTTGCGGGAAAGTGTGGCGGCCTATGAGCACTCACTGCGGGTTGCGGAAAATCGTTACAAGGGCGGCGTGACTTCCCGCGCCGATGTGCTGCAAGCGAAAACCCAGCTCCGTTCCACCCAGGCCCAGGCCACGGACTTGCAGGTCCAGCGCGCCCAGCTCGAACATGCCATTGCCGTATTGATTGGCAAGCCGCCAGCACAGTTTTCCCTGGCACCCAGTCCGCTTGTCGATCCGGTCATTCCCGTGGTCCCAGCCGGATTGCCTTCCGCCTTGCTGGAACGCCGCCCTGATATTGCGGCCGCCGAGCGTCGCATGGCCGCCGCCAATGCCCAGATCGGCGTCGCCAAGGCCGCCTACTTCCCCAGCCTGACGCTCTCCGCCAGCGGCGGCTACCAGGGCACCAGCCTCGGCGACCTGATCAGTTTGCCCAACCGGTTCTGGTCCATCGGTCCGCGCATGGCACTGAGCCTGTTCGACGGCGGTCTGCGTAAATCCCAGGTCGAGCAGGCAGAAGCCGTTCTGGATGCGACTGCCAGCAGCTATCGCCTGGTGGTGCTGGGTGGTTTCCAGGAAGTGGAAGATCAATTGGCCGCGCTGCGGATCCTTGAGGAAGAAGCGCGCACGCAAGCCGAAGCCGAGGATCTGGCGCGTCAATCCCTGCAACTGACCACCAACCAGTACAAGGCCGGGGTGGTGAGCTATCTCAATGTGGTGACCGCCCAGACCATCCTGCTGGAAAGCG
>JBAUIG010000310.1:0-15282 GCA_049682735.1 Candidatus Macondimonas sp.
CGACAACATCAAGGTGGTGGTCCAGTTGATCAATCCGATCGCCATGGAAGAGGGTCTGCGCTTCGCCATTCTCGAAGGCGGCCGTACCGTCGGCGCCGGTGTCGTCTCCAAGGTGCTGAAGTAAGTCATGGCCAACCAGCAGCACATTCGCATCCGTTTGAAGGGTTTTGATCATCGTTTGGTCGACAAATCGGCGCGCGAGATCGTGGATACCGCCAAGCGCACAGGTGCTCAGGTGAAGGGGCCGATCCCTCTGCCCACCGACAAGGAACGCTTTACTGTTCTGGTGTCTCCTCACGTCAATAAGGACGCGCGCGATCAGTATGAGATTCGCACTCATAAGCGGGTGATGGAGATCATCGATCCAACCGAAAAGACGGTGGACGCCCTGATGAAGCTTGATCTGGCTGCCGGCGTTCATGTCCAGCTGAAGTTGTACTGAGTCCGGCCTCAATCGATGGGCTTGGCGGTCGACTCAGGTTCGGAGCAGGTTGGGCAGACGCTGTTCTTTACAGATAAATGTTGTTTAAGGTGAAAACATGGCGATCGGAGTGGTGGGGCGCAAGCTCGGCATGACACGGATTTTTACCCCGGAAGGGGTGTCGATTCCTGTCAGCGTAATTGAGGTGGAGCCGAATCGCGTGACCCAGGTCCGCACCTTGGATGTGGATGGGTACTCCGCGGTGCAAGTGACTACGGGTGAGCGTCGTCCGATTCGGGTCAAGAAACCTCAGGCCGGGCATTTCGCCAAGGCTGGCGTTGCAGCCGGACGCGGACTCTGGGAGTTCCGTCTGGACCCCGCCGATGCCGCATCCCGCCATGAAGTGGGCGGTGAGATCAAGGTCGATCAGTTTGCGATTGGGCAAATGGTCGACGTCACGGGAACCAGCATCGGAAAGGGCTTTCAGGGCCCCATCAAGCGCTATCACTTTTCCATGCAGGATGCGACCCACGGTAACTCTCGCTCCCACCGGGCGCCAGGTTCCATCGGTCAGCGACAAACGCCGGGCCGCGTATTCCCAGGTAAGAAGATGGCCGGACACATGGGCAATGTGCGAACGACTGCGCGCAATTTGCGCGTGATTCAGGTCGATGTTGACCGCAATTTGCTGCTGGTCAAGGGCGCGATCCCTGGCTGCAAGGGCGGCGATGTGCTGGTTCATCTGGCCGCTGTTCAGCGCGGGAAGGAATAAGTGATGGAACTGAAATCAGTGGATGGCAGCACGCAGGCCGTGGTTTCGGACGTGGCCTTTGGCGCACCGTTTAACGAAACGCTCGTGCATCAGATCGTTACTGCATATCTGGCGGGCGGTCGTGCCGGAACCCGGGCGCAGAAGAGCCGTTCTGACGTCAGGGGTGGCGGCGCCAAGCCCTGGAAACAAAAAGGCAGTGGTCGGGCACGTGCAGGCACGATTCGCAGCCCGCTTTGGCGCCATGGTGGTGTCACGTTCGCGGCGCGGCCTCAGGATTATGAGCAAAAGGTCAATCGCAAGATGTATCGCGGTGCATTGCGTGCCATTCTGAGCGAGCTTGTGCGTCAGGATCGTTTGCAGGTGGCAGAGCGCATTGCTGTGACAGAGCCGCGTACACGCGCTCTGGTTGAGCAGCTTGCCCAATGGAACATCGCCCCGACTGCACGTGTTTTGCTGGTGGTCGAATCAGTCTCTGACAGCCTGATCCTCGCGGCTCGCAATCTCTATCGTGTGCAGATTTGCGAGGCTGGGCGCGTGAATCCGGTGGCCCTGGTAGGTGCTGAACACGTTCTGATTGAGCGGGGCGCCCTGGCGACCCTGGAAGGGTGGCTGGAATGAATCAAGAGCGCATTTTGCAGGTTCTGCTTGAGCCTGTGGTGACAGAGAAGTCCACCCGTTTGGCTGATCAGGGCAACCAGGCTGTATTCAAGGTTTGCCGTGATGCAACCAAGGGTGAGATCAAGGCGGCGGTTGAATCTCTCTTCGGCGTGCAGGTGCTGGCAGTGAATGTGGTCAACCTGAAGGGGAAGATCAAGCGTCATGGCCGTTTCCACGGCAAGCGCAACGGCACCCGCAAGGCCTATGTGCGACTTTCTGAAGACAGTCGTATTGAATTGGCCGTGAATCCTTAATAGCGCAACAAACGCGCAGTGAACAGCGAGATCGATCATGGCACTGGTTAAGTCCAAACCCACCTCGCCCGGTCGGCGATTTGTGGTCCGGGTACAGACCCCTGATCTGCACAAAGGCGGCCCCTACGAGCCGCTGGTGGAGCGGCAGTCAACTCGTGGCGGGCGCAATAATGTGGGGCGCATCACGGTTCGTCATCAAGGTGGCGGCCACAAGCAGCGCTACCGCTTGATTGATTTTCGCCGTGAAAAAGATGGTATTCCGGCTGTGGTCGAGCGCTTGGAATATGATCCGAACCGCACGGCCCATATCGCTTTGGTGTGTTATGCCGATGGCGAGCGACGCTATATTCTCGCGCCCAAGGGGGTGCAGGTCGGGGCAAATCTTCAGTCCGGCGTGTCGGCCCCGATCAAGCCGGGCAATACGCTACCGTTGCGCAATATCCCGCTGGGAACGAGTGTGCACGCCATCGAAATCAAGCCGGGCAAGGGCGCGCAATTTGCCCGCAGCGCTGGTGCCTATGCGCAGATCGTCGCTCGGGAAGGCGGTTTTGCCACCTTGCGGCTGCGCTCCGGCGAGATGCGGCGGATTCATCTGGAATGTCGGGCGACCGTCGGAGAAGTCGGTAACGCGGAGCACAATCTGCGTTCCCTCGGTAAGGCCGGTGCCAAACGATGGCGTGGTATTCGTCCCACCGTCCGTGGCGTCGCCATGAATCCGGTTGATCATCCTCACGGCGGTGGCGAAGGCCGTACGTCTGGTGGGCGGCATCCGGTGACGCCTTGGGGTGTTCCCACCAAGGGCTACAAGACACGAAGCAACAAGCGCACCGACAAGATGATTGTTCGTCGACGCAGTGCCAAGTAAGAGAGTTCGATATGCCGCGTTCCATTCGTAAGGGCCCTTTCATAGACCACCACTTGGTGAAGAAAGTGCTGGAGACCCAGGGGTCTCGAACCAAGCGCCCCATCAAGACCTGGTCTCGGCGTTCAATGGTGATTCCGGAGATGGTGGGCCTGACCATTGCCGTGCATAACGGCCGTCAGCACGTTCCCATCCTGGTGTCAGAGAATATGGTGGGCCACAAGCTGGGCGAATTTTCGCCCACCCGCACCTATAAAGGTCACGTTGCTGACCGGAAGGCGCGGTAAGGATAGGGATTTGACCATGCAAGTCTCAGCAAAGTTGAAATACATCCATATCTCGGCCCAGAAGGCCCGTTTGGTGGCCGATCAAATCCGCGGACTGCCAGTTGATCGGGCCCTGCAGGTGTTGGCGTTCAGCCCCAAGCGTGGCGCGGACTTGCTGCGCAAGGTCCTGGAGTCGGCAATTGCCAACGCGGAACACAACGAAGGCGCCGATGTCGATGAGTTGCGCGTTGCCGCGGTCTGGGTCGACGAAGGCCCGACCATGAAACGTTTCCATGCCCGTGCTCGCGGTCGGGGGACAAAGATTCACAAGCGGACCAGCCACATCACTGTGCTGGTTGGCGATCAGCAGTAAGCGGGAGCGCAGGCTATGGGTCAGAAGGTCAATCCCATCGGCATTCGCCTGGGCATCGTGCGCGACTGGTCGTCCACATGGTATGCCGAGAAGCGTGATTTTGCCGATTTTCTCAACCAGGATCTGCAGATCCGCGATTTTTTGCGGCGCCGCTTGGCCAACGCATCAATCAGCCAGATCCGCATTTCCCGTCCGGCACGATCGGTTCAGGTCACGGTCACAACGGCCCGGCCCGGAATCGTGATCGGGAAACGGGGTGAAGACATCGAACGCCTGCGTGCAGAACTCAGTCGTCTGGTCGGGGTGCCTGCCAGCATCAATGTCGAAGAGATCCGCAAGCCTGAGCTGGATGCGCAGTTGGTTGCGGAAAGTGTGGCGCAACAGCTAGAAAAGCGTATTATGTTCCGCCGCGCAATGAAACGCGCGGTGGGTAACGCCATGCGCCTGGGATCGCAGGGCATCAAGATTCAGGTTGCCGGTCGTTTGAACGGCGCCGAGATTGCCCGCACCGAGTGGTATCGGGAGGGTCGGGTTCCGTTGCACACGCTGCGTGCGGACATCGACTATGCCCTCGCCGAGGCACATACGACCTATGGCGTGATCGGCGTCAAGGTATGGATTTTCAAAGGTGAAGTTTTCCATGGCGATGGGCCGGTGACGGAACACGCCGGCGAAAAGACCAAGGCTTAAGGGGTTCAGTACCGTGCGTCAGCCAAAGCGAACCAAATATCGCAAACAGCAGAAAGGCCGCAACCAAGGGCTGGCCAAGGGTGGCGAGCGCGTCAGCTTTGGTGAGTTTGGTCTCAAGGCCATGGAGCGAGGCCGCTTGACGGCCCGTCAGATCGAATCCGCGCGTCGCGCGATGACCCGTCACGTCAAGCGCGGTGGCAAGGTCTGGATTCGGATTTTTCCGGACGTGCCCGTGACCAAGAAGCCCATTGAGGTTCGCATGGGCAAGGGAAAGGGGAATGTCGAATACTGGGTGGCAAAGATCCAGCCCGGCTTCGTGATGTATGAGATGGAAGGTGTAAGCGAAGAGATTGCCCGCGAGGCCTTCAAGCTGGCATCGGCCAAGTTGCCGATCAAGACCGCCTTTGTATCGCGGACGGTGATGTGATGAAAGCCAATGAACTCAAGGCGATGAGCCCCGAGCAGCTGCAGGAAGTCTTGCTCAAGCTACGGCGTGAACAATTTGATCTGCGCATGCAGCGCAGCACCGGACAGCTTGCCCAGTTTCATCATTTCTCGCGAGTGCGCCGGGACATTGCCCGGATCAAAACGGCAATGAACGCGAAGCGTGACCAGGAAACGATCAATGACTGAAGATGCAAAACTGAATCGGACGATTGTGGGCCGTGTGGTCAGCGACAAGATGGATAAAACCATTACCGTCGCAATTGAACGTCGGGTCAAGCATCCCCTCTACGGGAAGTATGTGACTCGCACGAGCAAGCTGCATGCTCATGACGAAGAAAATACCTGTCAGGAAGGTGATCTGGTGCGCGTGGTTGAATCACGTCCCATTTCGAAAAGTAAATCCTGGCAGCTGGTGGAAGTCGTGGAGCGTCGCCGGGACTGATTCGGCGTGCCATTCAGAATTTCAAGGCGGATTGAACGATGATCCAGATGCAGTCCGAGTTGGCGGTAGCCGACAATAGCGGCGCGAAGCGGGTAATGTGCATCAAGGTGCTGGGCGGATCCAAGCGCCGCTATGCGGGGATTGGCGATGTCATCAAGGTGTCCATCAAGGACGCGATTCCGCACGGCAAGGTCAAGAAAGGCGATGTCTATAATGCCGTTGTTGTGCGCACCCGCAAGGGCGTGCGTCGACCGGATGGTTCGCTGATTCGTTTTGATGGCAATGCGGCTGTATTGCTGAACAATCAGTTGCAGCCCATCGGGACACGTATTTTCGGGCCTGTGACCCGCGAGTTGCGCTCCGAGCGCTTCATGAAAATCATTTCGTTGGCGCCTGAAGTTCTCTGACGCACGGCCAAGGTAGATTGAGATGAAACGAATTAAGACCGGGGACGAAGTCATCGTCACGACAGGGAAGGACAAGGGGCGCCAGGGCCGTGTCCTGCGTGTGCTCGCCACGGATCGCGTCGTGGTTGAGAACGTTAATGTGGTGAAGCGTCATACCAAGGGAAATCCCGCAGCCGGTCAGGCAGGCGGCATCCTGGAACAAGAACGCTCCATTCATATTTCCAACGTGATGCTCCGCAATCCGCAGACGGGCAAGCCGGAGCGGATTGGATTCAAGTTGCTGGCGGACGGGCGCAAAGTGCGCTTTTTGAAGTCCAATGGCGAAGTTCTGGACGTTTAAGGCGAATTTGATCATGGCCAGATTGCAGCAGACATATCAGGAAAAGGTGGTTCCCCAGCTCATGTCCCGGTTTGCATACCGGAACGTGATGGAGGTCCCGCGCATTGCCAAGATCTCCTTGAATATGGGGCTTGGTGAAGCGGTTGCCGACAAGAAAATCATCGATCATGCCATGCGCGACATGGCGCAGATTGCCGGTCAAAAGCCGGTGGTGACCAAGGCGCGCAATTCAATCGCCGGTTTCAAAATCCGTGACGGTTGGCCAATTGGCTGCAAGGTCACCTTGCGCCGCGAGCGTATGTATGAGTTTTTGGATCGGCTGATTTCCGTTGCACTGCCGCGCGTTCGCGATTTTCGCGGCGTGAGTGGTCGTGGCTTCGATGGGCGTGGCAACTTCAGCATGGGCGTGTCGGAGCAAATCATTTTCCCGGAAATTGATTACGACAAGATCGACGTTTTGCGCGGCATGGATATCACCATCGCCACGACCGCTCGGACCAACGAGGAAGGGCGCGCCCTGCTCGAAGGTTTTGGTTTCCCGTTCCGTAATTAAGGGTTGAGCAATGGCCAAACGTAGCATGATTGAACGGGAAAAGCGTCGCACCGAGGTGGTGGCTCGCTTCGCCGCCAAGCGCAAGGCGCTCAAGGATGCCATTCGGGACCCGGCGCTCGATGACGAGGCGCGTTTTGCCGCCGTTGATGCGCTGGCCAAATTGCCACGCGATTCCAGCCCGGTTCGTCAGCACAATCGTTGCAGACGTACCGGACGCACACACGGTTACTACCGAAAGTTCGGTCTGGGCCGGAATAAGTTGCGTGAAGCCGCGATGTTCGGCGAAATCCCCGGGCTGGTCAAAGCCAGTTGGTAAGTATCACAGGACAAGAGCGACCGATTTCATGAGTATGACAGATCCCATTGCGGACATGCTGACGCGTATCCGCAATGCCCAGCGCGCAGGCAAGGCAAAAGTCAGCATGCCACTCTCCCGTAGCAAAAAGGCGATTGCTGAACTGCTGCTGGAAGAAGGCTATGTGGACAATGTCCAGGTCATCGAGGAAGGCGTCAAAAGCACCTTGGTCCTGGAATTGAAGTATTTTGACGGTCGCCCGGTGATTGAGCATCTGGAGCGCATCAGTCGCCCAGGGCTGCGAATTTATCGCGGAAATGATGAATTGCCGTCGGTGCTCGGCGGCTTGGGTGTGGCGATTGTTTCCACGTCCAAGGGCCTGATGACCGATCGGACTGCACGCGCCCAGGGTATGGGCGGCGAAGTCGTCTGCACCGTTTACTGAGGATTTTTGCGATGTCTCGCGTAGCGAAAAATCCGGTGACTATCCCGAGTGGGGTCCATGTCACCTATGAAGGGCATCTTCTTTCGGCCAAGGGAAAGAATGGTGCGTTGAATCTGCAAATCCATCCAGATGTTGATGTCAGTCATCAGGACGGAGAGCTGCGTTTTGCGCCTGTTCGGCCTGCGGCCGACAAGATGGCGGGAACCATGCGCGCGCTGAGTCAGAATTTGATCAGTGGGGTCCATGAAGGCTTTGTTCGTCGACTGCAATTGCTTGGCGTCGGCTATCGTGCACAGATGCAGGGATCGGATTTGAACCTGTCACTTGGGTTTTCCCATCCGGTGGTTTATCCGGTTCCCGAAGGAATCACCATCGAGACCCCCAGCCAGACCGAAATCGTGATCAAGGGCGCCGATAAACAGCGCGTCGGTCAGGTGGCTGCTGAAATTCGCGGCTATCGGCCTCCCGAGCCTTACAAGGGCAAGGGTGTGCGTTATTTTGGCGAACGTGTGGTGCTCAAAGAGACCAAGAAGAAGTAACAGGTGGCCGTTATGGATAAGAAAACTGCACGTCTGCGCCGAGCGCGCCGGGGTCGAGCCAAGATTCGTGAATTGGGCGTGGTTCGCTTGTGTGTCAATCGCACGCCGCGCCATATCTATGCCCAGTTGATCGGCCCCGATGGCGCAACGGTTCTTGCGGCTGCATCTTCACTGCTGAAGGACGTCCGCGAGCAGGTCAAGACGACCGGCAATGCCGAGACAGCCGTGATTGTCGGGCGCCTCATTGCTGAGCGCGGTCGCGAGGCGGGCGTCACGCGCGTTGCTTTCGACCGTTCCGGTTTCCAGTACCACGGCCGCGTGAAAGCCTTGGCCGATGCCGCCCGCGCGGGCGGGCTTGAGTTCTAAAGGATTCCGAATATGTCGAATACTGGTTTGCAGACAAGTGGTGATGGCCTTCTCGAAAAGTTGGTGGCAGTCAACCGTGTTGCCAAGGTGGTCAAAGGCGGACGTCAGTTCGGTTTTACGGCCTTGACTGTGGTGGGTGATGGCAATGGCCGCGTCGGCTTTGGTTATGGCAAGGCGCGCGAAGTGCCCCAGGCCATTCAGAAGGCCATGGAACGGGCACGCAAAACTATGCGCCCAGTCTATGTCAACGAAGGAACATTGCAGCACCCTGCGATGGCATCGCATGGCGCGACCCGCGTTATCATGAAGCCGGCCGACCAGGGCACGGGTTTGATCGCTGGGGGAGCGATGCGAGCTGTGTTCGAAGTTGCCGGCGTGCACAATGTCCGCGCCAAATGCCTCGGTTCACGCAACCCGCTGAATGTGGTGCGCGCGACCATCAAGGGGCTGTATGGCTTGCATGATCCGCAGTCCGTGGCAGCCAAGCGCGGCAAGACGGTTGAAGAAATACTGGGATGAATGACGTGACGGAAGCGATCAAGCAATATCGTCTGACTCTGGTACGCAGCGTGGCAGGGCGCCTGAAAAATCACCAGGCCTGCGTGCGTGGATTGGGTCTTCGCCGTATGCACCACTCTGTGGTGGTTGCAGGCACCCCTGAGAATTGTGGAATGATCAACAAGGTGTCTTACCTGTTGAGCATTGAGGAACTCTGAGATGCGTCTTAATACACTGCAGCCTGCAGAAGGCAGTCGCAAGGAAAAGCGGCGTCTTGGTCGTGGTATGGGCTCCGGCCTGGGCAAGACCAGCGGCAAAGGTCATAAAGGCCAAAAAGCACGGGCGGGAGGGTTTCACAAGGTCGGCTTTGAAGGCGGCCAAATGCCGCTGCAGCGTCGAATTCCGAAGCGCGGGTTTCGTTCCCGTACCGCCAGCGCCAACGCCGAAGTGCGCCTATCCGAACTGAACGCGCTGGAGAACCCGGTTACCCTGCTCACCTTGATTGGCGCAGGCATCGTTCCTCAAGGTACCATCAAGGCCAAAGTCATCCTCTCTGGCGCCTTGAAGAAGCCTGTTGCGATCCAGGGCATTGCGGTGACCGCAGGCGCTCGCGCTGCGATCGAAGCGGCCGGTGGAACCATCCAGGAATGATGCCTCGTGGCCGCTAACCGTCCGCTGCCCGACATGGGAAAACTCACCGAGCTGCGCCAGCGCATTCTGTTCCTGCTGGGCGCCCTTGTGGTTTTCCGGATCGGCACTTTTATCCCTGTCCCCGGCGTTGATCCTGTGGCCGTGGCACAGATGTTCGAGCGCACCAGCGGCACCATTCTTGACATGTTCAACATGTTCTCGGGTGGCGCTTTGGAACGTTTAAGTCTCTTTGCGCTGGGCGTGATGCCCTACATCTCGGCATCCATCATCGTTCAGTTGATGACTTCCGTGGTGCCCACACTCGAAGAGCTGAAGAAAGAGGGCGAGAGCGGGCGGCGCAAGCTGACCCAGTACACACGCTACGGTACGGTTGGGCTGGCTAGTTTTCAGGCGATTGGCGCTGCAGTTGCATTGCAGAACCAAGGCGTCAATGCCGTACAAGGCCCCTTGTTCGTGGTCATCGCCGCAACCAGCTTGGTAGCGGGCACCATGTTTCTGGTCTGGTTGGGTGAACAGGTCACGGAACGAGGGATTGGAAACGGCATTTCCATGATTATCTTTGCGGGTATCGTCGCTGGCCTGCCGTCCGCGGTCGGTGGGACCTTGCAGCTGGTGCGCAATGGCGAAATGAATTCCTTATTTGCGGTAGTGATTCTGGCTCTTACTTTTGCAGTGATCGCGGGTGTGGTTTTCGTTGAGCGCGGACAGCGTCGCATCCCTGTGCATTATGCCAAGCGCCAGCAAGGGCGGAAGCTCTTTGCCGCACAGACGACGCATCTGCCCTTGAAACTCAACATGGCCGGGGTCATTCCCCCGATTTTTGCGTCCAGCCTGATTTTGTTCCCCGTGACGCTAGGCGGATGGCTGGGTGGAACGATGAGCGATGGCTGGGGGGCGTCGTTGGTGCAGACGATCACTGCTGCGCTCTCGCCTGGCCAGCCGATATACGTCATGGTCTACGCCGCACTGATCATCTTTTTCTGTTTTTTTTATACCGCTCTGGTATTCAATGCGCGAGAAACAGCGGATAACCTGAAGCGCTCTGGCGCCTTTATTCCCGGTATTCGCCCAGGCCTCAATACTGCGAACTACATTGATGGCGTTTTGACGCGGCTGACGATGGTCGGCGCGCTCTATATCACCGCAGTGTGTTTGATGCCTGAGTTCCTGATTTTGTCATTCAACGTGCCTTTCCATTTTGGCGGGACGTCACTGCTTATTATCGTCGTGGTCGTTATGGACTTCATGGCCCAGGTACAAGCTCATGTGATGTCTCATCAGTACGAAGGTCTGTTGAAGAAAAGCAACCTGAAAACCGTCGGACGGGGCGGCTAGTGCCGCTGAGCCGTCTTGGCATCGAGGAGTATCTGGATCATGAAAGTGCGTGCGTCCGTAAAACGTATTTGCCGCAATTGCAAGATTATTCGCCGTCATGGCCACGTACGTGTCATTTGCACGGACGGCCGTCATAAACAGCGGCAGGGCTAAGTCCTGCCTGGTTTGTCATAAGCTAAAGATAAGACTATAATTGCCGGCTCGCCATGTCAGCCGGCGGGTAGTTAATCTCAGTAGGAGATCGTTTAAGATGGCCCGTATTGCCGGTGTCAATATTCCCGACCAAAAGCATGCCGTGATTGCTTTAACCGCAATTTATGGTGTCGGCCAGAGTCGCGCAAAGCAGATTTGCGAGGCAACGGGTATCAATCCGGCGGCGCCTATCAAGGATCTTACTGAAGGCGAACTGGAAAGCGTTCGTCAGGCAGTTGCCCGTTTCACTGTTGAGGGTGATCTGCGGCGCGAAGTCTCCATGAACATCAAGCGCCTGATGGATCTGGGTTGCTATCGTGGTCTGCGTCATCGCCGGGGTCTTCCGGTGCGTGGCCAGCGGACGCGTACAAATGCGCGCACCCGCAAGGGCCCGCGTCGCGCAATCCGCAAATAATCAGCGTCTTTGGTCCTTAGCACATCATTCACGGAACCGGCAATATCCCCATGGCAAAGACAGCTCCACGTAAGCGCGTGAAGAAGCATGTAACCGATGCGGTGGCGCATGTGCATGCATCATTTAACAACACGATTATCACCATAACCGATCGCCAGGGGAATGCCCTGTGCTGGGCGACTTCGGGGGGTTCTGGTTTTCGTGGATCCCGCAAGAGCACGCCTTTTGCAGCGCAGGTCGCTGCCGAGAAAGCCGGCAATGCTGCGCAGGAACATGGCGTACGCAATGTGGACGTGCTGGTGAAAGGTCCTGGCCCCGGCCGTGAGGCGGCTGTTCGCGCGCTTCATAACGTGGGTTTTAAAGTGCTGAGCATCACTGACGTGACGCCCATTCCCCATAACGGTTGCCGGCCGCCCAAGCGGCGCCGGGTCTAATCGACGCGCAACCTTGATGCGCTCGTACGAGAGATAGGCATGGCGAAGTACATTGGTCCCAAATGCAAGCTCTCCCGCCGGGAAGGAACCGATCTGTTCCTGAAGGCCCGTGGAAGCTCCTATGAAAAAAAGTGTCGGAGTGAATCCGTTCCTGGCCAGCATGGCCAGCGGCGCGGTCGGGTATCGGACTATGGTCTTCAGTTGCGCGAAAAGCAGAAGCTGCGCCGTATGTACGGGGTTCTGGAGCATCAGTTCCATCGTTACTACGAGCATGCAGCCCGGGTACGCGGCAATACCGGCGAGATGATGTTGCAGTTGCTCGAAAATCGACTCGACAATGTTGTCTATCGCATGGGCTTCGCTTCAACGCGTGCCGAAGCGCGGCAACTGGTCGGGCATAAGGCTTTCCAGGTGAATGGCCGGTTAGCAAACATCCCATCGATGCAGATCCGCCCTGGCGATGTGCTTCGGGTCGTGGATCGGGCGCGTAGCCAGGACAGGATTCGTGGCGCTTTGGTAGTGGCTATGGAAATCGGTCTGCCCTCGTGGGTGGAAGTGGATGAAAAGGAACTTCAGGGAACCTATAAAATGGTTCCTGACCGTTCTGACCTATCCCCGGACATCAACGAAAACCTCGTTGTTGAGTTGTACTCCAAGTAAGAGGGAATGGCGGATGCAGGGTTTCGGTGCCGATTTTTTAAAACCCCGACTGGTTGATGTCCAACGGTTGTCCTCAACACATTCCCGGATCGTTCTCGAGCCTTTGGAACGTGGTTTTGGTCATACCCTGGGCAATGCCTTGCGGCGGGTGCTGCTGTCTTCGATGACGGGCGCTGCAGTCGTTGAGGCGGAGATCGAGGGGGTGCTCCATGAGTACAGCAGTATCGAAGGGGTTCAGGAAGATGTCATCGACATTTTGCTGAATCTCAAAGGGATTGCCTTGCGCATCACGGATGACACGGTGAGCGAAGTCAATCTGATGCTGACCAAGGATACGCCCGGCCCGGTTACTGCTGCGGATATCCAGACCAGTCATCATGTCGAGATTGTGAATCCGGATCTGGTTCTCGCACACCTCAATGAAGGCGCACGGCTGCATGCCCGTCTCAAGGTGCGCAAGGGTCGCGGGTATGAGCCTGCGCTCACTCGCTTGGGTCTGCTGATGGAAGATGACGCGCGCCCGATCGGGGTGCTGCATCTGGACGCTTCCTATAGCCCCGTCCGACGTGTCTCTTATACGGTTGAGAATGCCCGTGTCGAGCAGCGTACCAATCTCGACAAATTGGTGATTGAACTTGAAACCAATGGCGTTCTGGACCCTGAAGAGGCCATTCGCCGTGCGGCAACGATCTTGAGTGATCAGTTGTCGTCGTTTGTTGACTTGCAATCGGAACAATTCGAAGATCGCCACCTGCGCGTTACGGATCTCAATCCGATTTTGCTGCGCCCCATTGACGATCTCGAGCTCACCGTGCGTTCGGCGAACTGCCTGAAGGCTGAAAATATTTTTTACATTGGTGACCTGATTCAGCGCAGCGAAGTGGAATTGCTCAAGGCACCCAATCTTGGCAAGAAATCGCTGACGGAGATCAAGCAGGCACTCGCATCCCACGACCTGTCGTTGGGGATGCGGCTTGATAATTGGCCGCCTGCTGATCTGCAGCAACGGCCCGCGGGTGTTGAAGCCGGCGTCTGATGGATTTTTCTCCCCCGATGCCGGGGGCGCGACTTTAACGGAATCTCACTATGCGACATCGTAACAGCGGTCGACAGCTCAGCCGGAACAGTTCCCATCGCAAGGCCATGCTGCGCAATCTCACAGTTTCCTTGCTCAAGCACGAGCTGATCCAGACCACCTTGCCGAAGGCCAAGGAATTGCGCCGTCTGGCCGAGCCCATGATTACCCTGAGCAAGGAAGATGGTGTTTCCCGTCGTCGTCTGGCGTTTGATCGCCTGCGTGATCGCGACGTGGTCACCAAGTTATTCAATGAATTGGGTCCCCGCTATAAGGCGCGCCCGGGTGGTTATCTGCGCATTCTGAAGAATGGCTTTCGTGCGGGTGATAATGCGCCCATGGCAGTGGTGGAATTGGTGGATCGCCCTGAACTTGCCGCTGAAGCAAAAGACACCGAATAAGGGCTGTAACCTGCAGGACGTATTGAACAAAGCCGGGATCTTCCCGGCTTTTTTCGTTGGCAAAGGGATCGACTTCCCGTGCTGAGCCAGTACTTTACCCCTTTCAGGGGCGATGGGTTTGCGCGAGATAGGCCATGCTGCTCATTTCCTGGAGACGACTCACAGTGCGCCCAAATTCGAAGGTCAGCCGCTCACCCTTATAAAGTGACCCTGGCTCGGCTTGCGCCGTTATGATGAGCTTGAGGCGGTGGTCATAGGCGACATCCACCAGATGAATCAAGCGTCGCGCGGCATCGTCCTGCAGGTGATCCAGGATGGGGATTCGACTCACCAGCAAGGTTTCGAATCGCTCCGCAAGTTGCAGATAGTCTTGCGGGCTTCGTCCAGGGCCACACAGAGCCGAGAAATCAAACCACGCCACGTTTCCGCCCAAGCCGCGCACTGGAATGCGGCGTCCCAGCACGGTCACTTCGGTTTTGCCTTGCGGGTGGGGGCAGAGCCGGGAAAACTGTCGGTTCAGCATGGCCTCAGCGGCCCCATCCAGGGGCGCATGATAGATTTCGTTTGCGCTGAGCGCGCGCAGGCGGAAATCTTCACCGGCGTCCATTTCAACGACTGTGGCATGGCGTTCCAACAGGGCAATTGCAGGCAGGAAGCGCTCACGTTGCAAGCCATTGCGATAGAGATCACGGGGAGGCACATTCGAGGTGGCGACCAGCGTCACCCCTTGGGCGAACAGATGCTGAAACAGGGTGCCAAGCAGCATGGCGTCGGTGATGTCAGAGACAAAAAATTCATCGAAACAAATGACTCGGGCGCGCTGGGCGAGTTGGCGGGCAATGAGACGCAGGGGATCCTGGGCGCCGGCGCGCGCCGCCAGTTCGGTGTGAAGCTGGGCCATGAAGGGGTGGAAGTGGGCGCGCAGGGTTTCGGGAAACGGCAAGGTGTCGTGAAAGCAATCCATCAGATAGGTCTTGCCCCGCCCGACTCCTCCCCACAGGTAAAGTCCATTCACGGCAGGCCAGCGCTGCCGGCGCAAGGTTCGCAGATAGCGCGCAGCCAGGCCGTGGCGAGGATGGGTGGCGACCAGTTGGTGATGGAGGGCGTCAAGGTGCTCGGCAATCCGCTCTTGGGCGGGGTCAGGCAGGAAGCCTTCCTGTGCCTGGTCAGCACGATAACGGGAGAGCGGCGTTTCAACTGTCGTTTGGGTTGGATCGGGATGGGACACAGCACGACTCGCTAGGGTCAAGGGACGCCGCGGAAGCTTCGGGAGTCGAAGGGATGACCAAGGCGACCATTATAACCGCCGGTCATGGCACCGAACGGGAATGCCTGGATGAATGGAGGGTAGGGCGTGAAGCCGGAAGCATTGACTGTTCGCTCCTTGGCATTGGGCGCGCTGCTGGCCGTGGTGCTGGGTGCCGCCAATGCCTATCTGGGCTTGTATGCCGGGTTGACCGTCTCGGCCTCTATCCCTGCCGCGGTGATGGGT
>JBAUIG010000311.1:0-2498 GCA_049682735.1 Candidatus Macondimonas sp.
AAACGTGCCTTGGGGCAGGCCAGATCATGGGTGAAGCGCAGTCCCAGCACCCGGGCGCCCTGCGACACCCGATCCTTGACGCAGCGCAGATCGGTTTCGCTGAGGTGCAGCGCCGCGCGATGCGACGCCGTGATCCCGAAGGGCAGGGAAGGCTGGCTCAATACCGGCGCCGCCACCACCGGATCGACCATCATGGCAAGGGCAAAATTGCCGGTCAGGCACATGCCCAGCGCGCCCACGCCAGGGCCGCCCAGTTCGGCATGCAGTTGCCGGCACAGGGCCTTGAGCGGCTCGACGATGGGGCTGGTGCCATTGCGGGCCAGCACATGAAATTCCCGCCGCACGCACACCCGCACCACCGAATCGGCGAGATAGCCGGCGGACAGGCGGCGGCCGGCCGTGCCGAACAACTCCGGCAGCACCACGGTGAAGCCGGCGTCGGCCACGCGGCGCGCGAAACGCGCCACCTGCGGGGTGATGCCGGGGATTTCGTGGATGATGACCACACCGGGGCCTGTGCCGGTGCGATACACCGGAAAGGAGGTGGCGCCATCATGAAACTGGCTTTGTTCAAAACCGGTCAAGGGCATGGCGCGCGGCTCCATCAGGGATAAAGCCTGAAGCATAGGGGAAGTCCGCCGCGTTTGTCCTTTGAGTCGGCGAGGCATTCTGGTGTCTGCAGGCCACCACGGCGGACGCCGGCTTCACCCGATGGAGCGCCTTGCGCTAAGCTTGCCGCTTCCCCGCCCCGATTTCGGTGTTTCATGTCGGTTTTCACCAAGGTTGAACGCAGCGAGCTGGTCGCCTTCCTCGATGCCTATACCGTGGGCGATCTGCAGCATTTCCAGGGCATCCGCGCCGGCATCGAAAACACCAACTACTTCGTCAATACCAGTGGTGGACGCTGGGTGCTGACCCTGTTCGAAACCTTGCATGTCAGCGAGTTGCCATTCTGCCTCTACCTGATGGATCACCTGGATGCACACGGCATCCCCAGCCCGGCGCCGGTGGCGAATCGCAACGGCCAGATCCTGTTGGTGCTCAAGGGCAAGCCCGCCGCTCTGGTGCAGCGCCTGCCGGGACGCAGCGCCCTGGAGCCGAATGCCAACCAGTGCGCCGCGATGGGCGAGATGTTGGCCCGTCTGCATCTGGCCGGGCGGAGCTACCCCCGTCAGCGATCCAACAGCCGCGGACCGCAATGGTGGCAACGCATGGCGGAGGTGCTGCTGCCCCATCTGGATCCAGCCAGCCGGCGGCTGTTGACGGAGGAACTGAATCACCAGGCGCGCCTGCGTGATCTCGACCTGCCGCGCGGGGTCATCCACGGCGATCTGTTCCGCGACAACGTGCTGTTCCAGGGCGATCGCATCTCGGGCGTCATCGACTTCTACTACGCTTGCAACGATGTGCTGTTGTTCGATCTGGCCATCGCTGTCAACGACTGGTGCGCCCTGGAAGACGGGGGTTTGGACCCGGAGCGGGTAGCAGCAGCGGTGGGCGCCTATGCCCGCGAGCGGGCGTTTTCGGCGGTGGAGCGGGAAATCTGGTCGACGCTGTTGCGTGCGGCTGCGTTGCGCTTCTGGCTGTCGCGCCTGCATGACCTGCACTTTCCCCGTCCGGGGGAACTCACTCACATCAAGGACCCGGATGTGTTCCGGCGCATCCTGGCGCGGCAGATTGCCGACCCCGCCCACCTGCCGCACGCGGCAGCCTGAGGGCGACGGCGCCGTTGCCGGTGGCCCGAAACGGCGCGACTCTCTATCGTGGGGTATCCCCATGAGCATGCGGATGATCCGGAACATCCCGGCCCACCGGCGGTCTTGAATGCTCGGCAGATCGCAAAGAGCCTGCCGCCTGGATACCACGAGGACACAATATGAACCGATGGATCAAGGTGATGGGTTGGGGCGTATTAGGCGTGCTCATTCTGGGCGGCGCGCTGGCGCTCATCCTGCCGCGGGTGCTTGATCCCAATGCCTACCGCGATGACCTGATCCGCATCGTTAGCGAGCGAACCGGACGCACGCTGACGCTGGATGGCAAGCTCGGCCTGAGCGTCTTTCCCTGGCTGGGTTTGGAACTCAACGGGCTGACGCTGAGCAATGCGCCGGGTTTCGGGGACGCGCCCATGCTGGCGGTACGCCATGCCCGAGCCGGCGTGCGCTTGTGGCCCTTGCTGTCCGGTCGACTGGAATTCGGCACCATCGCGCTCGATGGTCTGCAGCTCAATCTGGCGCGCGCGGCGGACGGCCGCACCAACTGGCAGGATATCCAGGAGCGTCTGGCCAGTTCAGACCCGCAACAACCCGCAACCCCACCTGCCGAGTCTTCCGCCACCGACACGCGCTTTACTCTGAATCAACTCGATATCACGGGCGTGCGTATTCGCGAGGGGAGGCTGCTCTGGGATGATCGCCAAGGCAGTCAGCGCTATGCCTTGACCAACTGGGACCTGACCACCGGCCGGGTGCGCTGGGGCGGCGCGGTACCGGTGAGTT
>JBAUIG010000312.1:0-3541 GCA_049682735.1 Candidatus Macondimonas sp.
TGCATGTGGAAATTCTCTACAACGAATACCAGTTCGCCGCGGCCTTTGCCGTGGCCTCCCTGCTCACCTTCCTGGCGCTGGTTACCCTCGTGGCCCAGATCCTGGTCGGCCAGCACGGCAACCGTGAAGCCCCCGTTATCCCCTGAAGGCGCCCATGAGCATCGAAATCCGTGACATTTCCAAACGCTATGGCATGACGCCGGTCCTGGAGCGCCTGTCGCTGCAGATCGAGACGGGCCAACTGGTGGCGCTGCTGGGGCCGTCGGGCTGCGGCAAGACCACCTTGCTGCGCCTGATTGCGGGTCTTGAGCAGCCTGACACCGGCGTCATCCACTTCCACGGCGAGGATGCTACCCATCTGCACGTGCGCCACCGCCGGGTGGGCTTCGTGTTCCAGCACTACGCCCTGTTCCCGCACCTGAGCGTATTCGAGAACATCGCCTTCGGGCTGCGGGTGCGGCCACGCCGGGACCGTCCGCCGGAGGCCGAAATCCGCCAGCGCGTGCAGGAGCTACTGGAGCTGGTGCAACTGGGCGCCATGGCCAACCGCCGACCGGCTCAGCTCTCCGGCGGCCAGCGCCAGCGAGTGGCGTTGGCGCGGGCGCTGGCCGTGCAGCCGCGCGTGTTGTTGCTCGATGAACCCTTCGGCGCGCTGGATGCCCAGGTGCGCAAGGACTTGCGCCGTTGGCTGCGGCGCCTGCACGACGAACTGCACGTCACCAGCGTGTTCGTTACCCACGACCAGGAAGAAGCCATGGAAGTGGCGGATCGGGTGATCGTGATGAATCGTGGCCGCGTGGAGCAGGATGGCCCGCCGCAGGCGCTCTATGACCATCCCGCCAGCGCCTTTGTCTCCACCTTCATCGGCCAGGTCAACCGCCTCCCGGCCCGCATCGCGGCCGGCTGGGCGGATCTGGACGGCTGGCGGCTGCCCGTACCGGAACACGCGGGAGACACCGAGCGGACCGGCAGCGTTCATGTGCGCCCCCACGATTTTCATCTGGCGCCGCAGCCCCAGGGACCCGAGGCCATCGCCGCCCGGATCGTCCGCATTTATGGCGCCGGCCCCTGGCTGCGCCTGGAACTGCGCCGCGAAGCGGATGGCCAGTTGCTGGAGGTCGAAGTGCCGCGCGGCGCAGCGGAATCCGGCGAATTGGCGATCGGAATGCGTGTCTATGCCCATCCCCGCCGCACCCGCGTGTTCCTGGAAGCAGTCGAGGGCGAAGCGCTGCGGTAAAAGCAACGCAAAGAAGCGGGATCTTTTCGTCCATTCCCGCGCCGGTCAATTCAGGCGCGAAAAGGCTGGCCCGATTCATCTGCTTGAAGCACATCGCTGAATTTTCTGAAGATCGCATGCGTCTTCATCTAGAGAGGGGCGATATCCGAGCCTTACGTTGCTCGACTTCGAAATCGCAAGGCTCCGAACAGAGTGGTTGCTACTTGCTGTGCCCTTAAGCTATGGGCGAGGTCATACGCATTGTCGGTCTGATCACGGCGCAACTGATCTATCCAGGCCAGCTCTGCCCGACGCCATGATCTGCTCGGCGTCCGCATTGTTGCGCGCGACGTCGCGTCTTTAAGGGAACCCATCATTCATGGGACGGTCTCCCATCAGAAGCCACGTTTCCCCTATCCCGAGCGCTTCCCTGGATGGGGGCCGAACGGGCCGTATATTGTTACTGTACGGTACGTAAGGCTGACCTAGCGCCCAACTTGGAAGCAGGCTAGTCCTCTCCCAACGTTTCAGCTGGTGTGCCTGCTGGTTGAACCGATGATGCCCTGATAACAGCCGGGAAGCGTGCCGATTCACCACCCCACGACGGAGGAAATTGCATGACATGGAACGAAATCAACTGGACGGAACTGGGCCCTTTCGGCTGGCTGGAACTAGTGATCCTGGGCAATGAACTGAGCGCTTGGTTGTTTGCGCTGGGGCTCACGCTCGTCATCATGTTCGCGCTTCCCGCCATCAAGGCTCAGATCAGACGCCGCCTGCAAGCGCGGGCGGCGCAACAGGACGCGGTGATCAGTCGCTTTGCGGTTGAAATCGTCAGTGGGACGCGTCGGAGCATCATGTTTTTGGTGGCGATTTTCGTGGGGGCCCGCGCCCTCGACCTGCCCGCCAAGATCGATGCCACCCTGACAACGGTGACTGCGGTCGCGCTGCTGATTCAAACGACGTTGTGGGCCCTTGAGGCGTTCAATGTCTGGGTAACACGCTACGAACAGAATGCCCGGGACCGCAATGCGGGAGATGCCACGATCGTTGGCTTGATCAGTTTCGTCGGACGCACCGCCATTTGTGCGATTGCTCTGTTAATGATCCTTGACAACCTGGGCTTCAACATCACCACCCTGGTGGCCAGCTTGGGCATCGGCGGTATCGCCATCGCCCTGGCCGTTCAGAACGTACTGGCAGATCTGTTTGCCTCACTGTCGATCGGCTTGGACAAACCCTTCGTGGTGGGCGATTTCATCATCGTCGATGACATGATGGGTACCATCGAACACGTCGGCCTGAAGACCACGCGCCTGCGCAGCCTGTCGGGCGAACAATTGATCTTTTCGAATACTGACCTGTTGCAGAGCCGTATCCGCAACTACAAGCGCATGAACGAGCGCCGCATCGTGTTCAAGTTCGGCGTGCTCTACGATACCCCGCGCGATGCCCTGGGGCGTCTTCCCGGTATAGTCCGCGAAATCATCGAATCCCAGGACGGCGTGCGTTTCGACCGCGCCCATTTCTTCAGTTTCGGCGATTCATCGCTGGATTTCGAAGTCGTCTATTACGTGCTGAATGCTGACTATAACCATTACATGGATATTCAGCAGGCCATCAACCTGGCCATGATCGACCGTTTTGCCGAACTCGACGTCGAGTTTGCCTTCCCCACCCGTACCCTGCATATCGAATCCATGCCTCGCACTACGCCCCCTGCTGAGGAACCCACCACGAGCTGAGGAATCCATCTGGCAGCCTCCAAACGCCGGGGATGGATCGCATGTCCGCCGCGGCGTTGATGGAACCGCGTCGCCGGGCCATGATGGCTCCCTACCGCTCACGGGAGAACGGCATGGAAGATCACATGGACCGGCAAGACGCCATAACGCGCGAACCGGCGACACTGACCGATTGGCCAGCCTTGGCGCAGGCCTTCCGGGCACGCGAGGTGCAGGATCTGGGCCGCTTGGTGCGCCGCGTCACGGCGCGCAATGCCGGCATGATGACCGGGCCGGGCACCAACAGTTATCTCATCGGCCGGCGCGATGTCGTGGTGATCGACCCTGGCCCTGCGGACCCGGACCATGTGCAACGAATCGAGGACGCCGCGCGCGGCCCGATCCGCCAGATCCTGCTCACCCACCGCCATCCCGACCACGCCCCCGGCGCCGCCCTCTTGGCCGAACATACCGGCGCGCCCGTTCATGTATTTCCCAGCGGGCCGCACGGCCTGCGCCACCCGGTCGGAATCCCGCTTGCCGACGGCGAGGTGATCGAAACGGCGGAGTTTCGCCTGCGCGCCATCCACACCCCCGGCCA
>JBAUIG010000313.1:0-1996 GCA_049682735.1 Candidatus Macondimonas sp.
CGCGATGAAACCGAGCAGGGCGACACCATGGTGTTCAGCCTCAAGTACAACTTCGACATCAATTAAGCAAGGCCAAAGCCCCTGCGGGATGCGGGGGCTCCATTTTTCACGCCCCCATGGGCCAATCAAGGAGTTCTTCATGTTCCAGGCGAAATCTCTGCGCCGGGCTGCGCCCTGGCTGTTTGCGGCCGCCGTTGCGACGGCCGGTACGCTTGCCCAGGCGGCCGACACCATCAAGGTCGGTGTGTTGCATTCCCTTTCCGGCACCATGGCCATCAGCGAAACCTCGCTGAAGGACGTGGCGCTGATGACGATCGATGAGATCAACGCCAAGGGCGGCGTGCTGGGCAAGAAGCTGGAACCCGTGGTGGTCGATCCTGCCTCTGACTGGCCGCTGTTTGCCGAGAAGGCCCGCGAGCTGCTGGCCCGCGACAAGGTGGCGGTGGTGTTCGGATGCTGGACCTCGGTGTCGCGCAAGTCCGTGCTGCCGGTGTTCGAGGAGCTCAACGGCCTGCTGTTCTATCCCGTCCAGTACGAAGGTCAGGAACAATCCAAGAACGTGTTTTACACGGGCGCGGCGCCCAATCAACAGGCGATTCCCGCCGTGGAATACCTGATGAGCGAGGATGGCGGTGGTGCCAAGCGCTGGGTGCTGCTGGGTACGGATTATGTCTATCCCCGCACCACCAACAAGATTCTGCGCGCCTTCCTGAAATCCAAGGGCGTGGCGGAATCCGACATCTGGGAGACCTACACCCCCTTCGGCCACAGCGACTACCAGACCATCGTCGCCAAGGTGAAGGAATTCTCTGCCGGCAAACCAACCGCCGTGGTGTCCACCATCAATGGGGATTCCAACGTGGCCTTCTACAAGGAACTGGGCAATCAGGGCGTCAAGGCCCAGGACATCCCGGTCGTCGCCTTCTCGGTGGGTGAGGAAGAGTTGCGCGGCATCGACACCAAGCCGTTGGTGGGTCACTTGGCGGCGTGGAATTACTTCATGTCGATCAAATCGCCCGAGAACAAGTCCTTCATCGACAAATGGCAGGCCTATGTGAAAAAGGCCAAGCTGCCGGGCGGCGACAAGCGCGTCACCAATGACCCCATGGAAGCCACCTATATCGGCATGCACATGTGGAAGCAGGCGGTGGAGAAGGCAGGCACGACCGATGTGGACGCGGTACGCAAGGCCATGGCCGGGCAAACCTTCAAGGCGCCCTCGGGCTTCACTGTCAAGATGGATGAGGAAAATCATCACCTGCACAAGCCCGTCTTGATTGGCGAAGTGCAGGCAGACGGTCAATTCGACATCGTGTGGAAAACCAAGGGTCCCATCCGCGCCGAACCCTGGAGCCCCTACATCAAAGAATAGGGTGATCGAGCACAGTGGCGCTGGTCTCCCAAGCAGGGGACCGGCGCTTTTTTCGATCTCGAAGGGGCAAGTCCATCATGACAGCCATGCGATGGTTCGTTTTTCTGCTGCTGTGCTTGGGCATGACGAGCCCGGGTTGGATCATGGCGGGTGAGCGAGTCGATTCCGATCCGCTCGCCCCGGCCGTGGCGACGCTGGGTCTCGGTAGTGCGAGTGACGTGCGCCAGGCGGTTGATGCCCTCGCCGCAAGCGCCGACCCGCGCGTACTCAAGCTGCTGGGGGAACTGGCTGAGGGACATTTGCAGGTGGACAATGCGGCGGGTGTCTACCGCGAGACGCCAAAGGGTTGGCGTCATGTGCTGACCGACCAACCCCCCGCGCCGGATGCCGAGCTTACTGCACCTTCGCTCACCAATGCACTGCGGCGCCAGTTGGTTGCTGTACAGGCCCAGTTACAGATTACCTCCACCGATCCGGCCCAGCGCCTGGCCGGCGCCCGCGCGATGGCGGACAAGCCGACACCGGAGGCTGAGGCGGCCTTGCGGACCGCGCTCGGCCGTGAGTCCGATCCCACCATTCGCCATTGGCTGGCTCTCGCGGTCGCTCAGCTCGATCTACAAGACG
>JBAUIG010000314.1:0-3422 GCA_049682735.1 Candidatus Macondimonas sp.
GAAGTCGGCAGCATGAGCGTCCAGACCCAGCAGCAGCAGCAAGCGATCCCGGGTTTTCGTTCCGCCGGGCACGCAGCGATTCGGGGGTGCCTCGCCTGCCGCGAGCGCCTGTGCGTAGGGCCGACAACCCGCGTAGTCGCATTGGCCGCACTGGGTCTGGGGCAGTGCCGATTGCAGTTGTTCGACCAAGACCGAATGGTTGTCTGGCCAGCGGGCAGCCATCCGCGACAGGACCACCCCGAATCCGGCAATGGGCACCAGCAGCACCGCCATGGCTGTCCAGTCCATCAGGATCACACCTTCACCAGACCATTGAAGCCCAAAAACGCCAGCGCCGCTAAGCCCAAGGAAACCAGAGCGATGGGCAGGCCGCGGAACGGGGTGGGTACGTCGGCAAAGTTCAAGCGTGCCACCAGCGCTGCGAGCGGGACCAGGATGAGCCCGACCCCCAGAGCCGTACCAAGGCCAATGGCCAAAGCGGCGCCGAGCGATGCAGGCGCCGGCATCAGAACGAGCCCAAGCCCCAGGATCGTCCAGTGGACGCCAAACAGGGGGAGATGAGGGTTCAAGGCCGCGCGCAACGCATAAGGGCCAGCCCGCAGTCCCAACACGGCGGATTGGGCGAGGAGGGCGGTGATGCCCAACAGCACGGGTAGCCGCATGGCGTCCCAGCCCTGGGGGCGCAGCACCAGGGACTCGAGCAGCCAGCCCAGCGCGCTGGCCAGAACAAGCACCGGTATTCCCAACAGGCTGGCCCACAGCGCCCGTTCTATGTTGGGCGCTGTACCCAGTGCGGGACCCAGGCCCAAACCGAGGTTCAATGCCACGTTCTGCAGCAGCGCCGTGGCGATCAGGGGCGTCATCCAGTCACCCATGACGATGCGCCTGGATTGCGCGGAAAATCGTCATTTCACCCGCATGCCGGGGGTGGCGCCCGCATCCGGGGCCAGCAGGAAAATGCCCTTGCCATCGCCGGCAGCGAGCACCATGCCCTCGGACAGGCCGAATTTCATCTTGCGCGGGGCAAGGTTGGCGACCATGACGGTAAGCCGGTCGACCAGATCCTCGGGCCGATAGGCGGACTTGATGCCGGCGAACACCGTGCGCTGCTCGGATCCCAGGTCCAGGGTGAGGCGCAACAGCTTGTCTGCTCCCTCGACCGCCTGCGCCTCAACGATACGCGCGATGCGCAGGTCGATCCTGGTAAACTCCTCGATGCCGATGGTGGGAGCAATAGGGGCCACAGCAGCATCTGCGACTGATTCCACCTTGGGCATGACAGGCGAGGACGCAAGCTCCCGGGAATCGGCCGCCAGTGCCTCCAGTGCTGCCGGCTCCACCCGCGTGGCCAGGTGTCGGTAGGGCTGAATGCGGTGGCCAGCTGGCAACAGGCTGGCACTATCCGTCCATGTCAGGGGCGGCAGGTTGAGAAAGGTCTCGGTCTGCTCGGCCAGTTGCGGCAGTACCGGCTTGAGATAGATCACCAATATACGGAAGCAATTGAGCGCGATGCTGGCGACGATGTGCAGATGTCCGGCATGTATCGGGTCTTTGGCGAGTTCCCAAGGTTTTTTTTGATCGATGAAGGCATTGACTGAATCCGCCAGTGCCATGATCTGCCGGATGGCCTTGGCGTATTCGCGTTGTTCGTACAATTCCGCGATGCGATCTGCCTGTTGCACCAGTTCCATCGTGATCGGATCGACATGGCCAACATCCCGCAGCGGATCCTGGTCGCTGATCAGGACCTTGGCCAGGCGGCCATCAAATCGCTTTGTTATAAATCCCGCGCAGCGGCTGGCAATGTTGGCCAGCTTGCCGACCAGGTCCGCGTTCACCCGCGCGGCGAAATCCTCCAGGTTCAGATCGATGTCCTCGACCTCAGAACCCAGCTTGGCGGCGAAGTAATAGCGAAGGTATTCAGGCTCAATGTGGCGGGCAAAGGTCTCGGCGCGGATGAAGGTGCCGCGCGATTTGGACATTTTCTGGCCGTTGACGGTGAGGAAACCGTGGGCGAAGACGGCGGTCGGCATGCGGAATCCCGCGCCGTGCAGCATCGCCGGCCAGAACAGGGTGTGGAAATAGGCGATGTCCTTGCCGATGAAGTGATACAGCTCGGCGGTGCTCTCCGGCGCCCAGAAGTCATCAAAGGCCAGCGCCGCGCCTTGGGCTTCGCGCCTGTTGCACAGCGCCTGGAAGCTCGCCATGTAGCCGATCGGGGCATCCAGCCAGACATAGAAATACTTGCCTGGTGCATCGGGAATCTCGAAGCCGAAATAGGGCGCATCGCGCGAGATGTCCCAGTCCGACAGGCCGGCCTCGAACCATTCATCGAGTTTGTGGCGCACCGCCGGCTGCAGCGCGCCGCGATCGATCCAGTCCCGCAGCACGGCCTCGAAGTCAGCGAGCTGGAAAAAATAGTGCTCCGACTCGCGCTCCACCGGGACGGCGCCGGAAAGGGCCGAAACCGGGTTCTTGAGGTCGCTGGGCGTATAGGTTGCCCCGCAGACTTCACAGGAATCCCCATATTGATCGGCGGCGCCACAGCGTGGACATTCACCCTTGATGAAGCGGTCGGGCAGGAACATTTCCTTGACCGGGTCGTAGGCCTGGCGGATGGTGCGTCGGGCAATGTGGTCGGTATCGCGCAGCCGCGTGTAAATCCGCTCGGCGAAATGCCGGTTCTCTGCCGAGTGGGTAGTGTGGTAGTAGTCGAAACCAATGCCAAAGCGTGCGAAATCGCGGGTGTGGTCGTCCCAGACCTGTTGGATCAGTTGCTCAGGTTCGACGCCATTTTGCTGCGCTTTCAGCATGATGGGCGTGCCATGGGCATCATCGGCGCAGACATACAGGCATTCATGCCCGCGCATGCGCTGGAAACGCACCCAGATGTCGGTCTGGATGTACTCCACCAGATGGCCCAGATGGATGGGGCCGTTGGCATAGGGCAGGGCACTGGTGACGAGGATGCGGCGTGGGGCGTTCATGGCGGCAGGTGCGTCGGTAAGGGGCCGAGTAGTATGCCATAGCACCCCGGGGCGATTGGCGCAGCGGATTTCTGGCGTAAAATCGCTCTTTTTGCTCGCCGGGAGGCGCGACATGACCGACGATGCAGTACTGCGGAGCCGAATCGAAACCCTGCTTGGCGATGTGCAGGATCCCTACAGCGGCTGCGATCTGCGCGGGGTCGCTGCCATCGACCGCCAGGGCGAGGCCTGGATGGTGGAATTGCGCCTGGGCTACCCCTGCGGTGACCACGCCAAGATACTGGCGGCGACCGTACAAGCCCATCTGGCCCAGGCCTTGCCCGGTGTCGACATCCGCGTGCAGGGCAGCATGGTCTTGAAAGCGCCGCCGCCGGACACCACTCGCCAGGCTGTGCCGGGGGTGGACTGGATCATTGCCGTGGCCTCCGGCAAGGG
>JBAUIG010000315.1:0-4437 GCA_049682735.1 Candidatus Macondimonas sp.
ATCCACTACTTGGGGGCTGGCCGAAGCGCCCCGCAAACGAAAAAAAGACGCCGTGCAGGCGCCATCTGCCTTCCATCTCCCCGCCGAGGGGAACGTTCAAAAATACTTGTCCCCCCACGGGAAATCAAGTGAAATGCTTCGTTTGGGCCAAGTCGCCCCACCTCCGCAATCATCACCCGCAAAGAGGCCCATCATGCGCGCATCCGAATTTCATCTCTCCACCACCCGCGAAATCCCCGCTGGCGCCGAAACCATCAGCCACCAGCTCATGCTGCGCGCCGGCATGATCCGCCAGCTCGCCTCCGGCCTTTACACCTGGCTGCCGCTGGGATTGCGCGTGTTGCGGCGCGTGGAGCAGGTCGTGCGGGAGGAAATGGATCGCAGCGGGGCCCTGGAACTGTTGATGCCGGTGGTGCAGCCCGCCGAACTGTGGCAGGAATCCGGCCGCTGGGAACAATACGGGCCGGAGCTGCTGCGCTTTTCCGATCGCCACGAGCGCCCGTTTTGCCTGGGGCCTACTCACGAGGAGGTTATTACCGACCTGTTCCGGCGCGAAATCCGCAGCCATCGCCAACTGCCGGTGAATTTCTACCAGATCCAGACCAAGTTCCGGGACGAGATCCGCCCCCGCTTCGGTGTCATGCGCGCGCGCGAATTCCTCATGAAGGACGCTTATTCCTTCCACCTCGACAAAGACTGCCTGGACCGTACCTACCAGGCCATGCATGCGACCTACACCCGCATCTTCACGCGTCTGGGGCTCAACTTTCGGGCGGTCCATGCCGATTCAGGAAGCATCGGCGGCAGTTTCTCCCATGAGTTCCATGTGCTGGCGGACTCCGGGGAAGACGCCATCGCCTTCTCCACCCAGGGCAACTATGCCGCCAACGTGGAGTTGGCCGTGGCCCTGCCGCCCGCCGATCCGCGGGCCGCGCCCACATGCCCCATGGCAGAGGCCGCGCCCGGGGCTGCCAGCGGCCCGCGGGTCACGGTGCATTGGATGATGGGACGCGACGGCAAGCCGGTCGGCCTGGTGTTGCGCGAGGAGCACAGCTTGAACGAGATCAAGGCAGAAAAATTGCCCCAATTGAGCACGCCGCTACGGCGCGTCACGCCCGAGGACTGGGCACGCCTGGGCCAGGGCAATCCGGCAGCAGGGCAGCCGGGGGACATGGCGCTGATCGCCGATCACGCCGCCGCCGCGCTGGCCGATTTTGTCTGGCCGGGCCATTCAGATGGCCCGGTTTGGGCGGGCGTGAACTGGGGGCGGGACTTGCCCGAACCGACGGTGGCCGACCTGCGCAACGTCGTCCCCGGCGATCGCAGCCCGGACGGCGAAGGCACGCTGGAGATTGCCCGCGGCATCGAAGTGGGCCACATCTTCCAGCTCGGCACCAAGTACAGCGCGGCGCTGAATGCCCAGGTGCTGGATGATGCCGGGCAAAACCGGGTCGTCACAATGGGTTGCTATGGCATTGGCGTGTCCCGGGTGGTGGCCGCCGCCATCGAACAGAACCACGACGAGCGCGGCATCCGCTGGCCACTCGCCCTGGCCCCGTTCCAGGTGGCCCTGGCACCGCTGCAATACACCAAATCCGCCGCCGTGCGGGAGGCGACTGACGCCCTGTACGCCGAACTGCAATCCGTTGGCGTGACCGTGTTGCTGGATGACCGCAACCTGCGGCCCGGCGTGATGTTCGCGGATCTGGAATTGATCGGCATTCCCCACCGCATCGTCATAAGCGAGCGCACCCTCAACGGCGACCAGGTCGAGTACCAGGCTCGCCATGAGGAAAACGCTCGCTTGGTGGACCGCGCGGACATCCTGCCCCTGCTGCAAAGCGCCCTGAATCCACCGGAGAGATAGATGAACCTGCGGCTGTCCCGATTCCTGCGATTTCTACCGCTTCTCCTGATGCTGCCGGCTACGGCCAACCCAGCCAGCGCCCACAACGAGGCGCCGGACCCGGAATTGCGGGCGGTGCTGATGACGGCAGTCGAGATCAGCGAAAGCTTCGAGGACCGCTATGAGGCCGAGGTGTGGCTGACCGACATGTCCAACCGGCTGGCCCGCAAGATCCCCGATCCGGTGCAGCGCATCGCCCTGTTGCGCTACGTCCATCGCGAGGCGACCCGGGCGCGATTGGCCCCGGAACTGGTGCTGGCGGTGATCGAGGTGGAAAGCAATTTCGATCGCTATGCCATCTCCAGCGCCGGGGCGCTGGGACTGATGCAGGTGATGCCGTTCTGGCTGCACGAGATCGCCCGCCCCTCCGACAACCTGTTTCATATGCCCACCAATTTGCGCATGGGCTGCACCATTCTCAAGTTCTACCTCGACAAGGAACGGGGCAATCTGACCCGGGCGCTGGCCCGCTACAATGGCAGTTTGGGACGCAACACCTATCCCGACCGGGTCTTGAGCGTACTGGATCGACGCTGGGTTGTCCCTTGATAAGGATCATGCGAGATCAGGGAAAAGGGTGATACACCCACCCCACGTTTCAGGGGTCCCCGCCTCCTCCCCTCGCTGTGGTTACCTGCAAACGCACTCAATACGCTTGAATAGTTCGCTCATGAATAATGACGATGCTGATCCTGAAATTTCCAGGGCGTACACCCTTCTTCCTGTCGCTTTCATAGCTGTGGTTAGCGTTCATCAGGCGTCATGCCCTTTTGCGGCATCGGTTGATTGTTCATACCGCGCCGTCCCCAGAGCCTCACAAGGCATTACAATGTGCGGCCGCTCGCCAGAAAAGAAGCCGGTTCCATGCAGATCAGCCTTTACCACAACCCGCGCTGCAGCAAGTCCCGCGCAGCGCTTGCCCTGTTGCGGGATGCCGGGGTCGAGCCGACGCTCATTGATTACCTGAACACCCCCCCCTCCCTGGAGAGCCTGGTTCGTCTGGTCGACCTGCTGGGCGTATCCCCGCGGGCCTTGCTGCGAACCGGGGAAACGGAATACCAGGCACTGAATCTGGCGCAGCCGGATCTGACGGACGCGGCGATCCTGGCCGCCCTGCATCAACATCCCCGCCTGCTGGAACGGCCCATCGCCGTGCGGGATGATATCCGCGCCGTGATCGGCCGCCCCCCGGAACGGGTACTGGAGCTGCTGGATCATGGCTGAAATCCTGGTGATTTATTACAGCCGCCAGGGCGCCACGGCCCAGATGGCCCAGTTCATCGCCCGGGGCGTGGGAGAAGTCCCCGGTGCCACCGCGCGCGTGCGCACCGTGCCTCCGGTCTCGGCCACCTGCGAGGCCACTACCCCGGCCGTCCCGGACCACGGCGCGCCCTACGCCCAGGAGCGGGATCTGCGCGAATGTGATGGCCTGATCCTGGGCAGCCCCACGCGCTTCGGCAACATGGCGGCACCTCTCAAGTATTTCCTGGACTGCACCGGCAGCCTGTGGCTCAGCGGCGCCATGGCCGGCAAGCCTGCCGCCGTGTTCACCTCCACCGCCAGCCTCCACGGCGGTCAGGAAAGCACCCTGCTCTCCATGATGCTGCCGCTGCTGCACCATGGCATGGTGCTGGTGGGGCTGCCTTACACCGAAGCAGCGCTGAGCGAAACCCACAGTGGCGGCACCCCCTATGGCCCCAGCCATTGGGCCGGCGGCACCGGCGAGCGCGCGCTGAGCGAGCCGGAAAAACAACTATGCCTAGCCCTGGGGCGACGCGTGGCCCAAATCGCCCTGCGACTGCGTGGAGTAGACCCTTCATGATCCATCCCCGCACCCTGCAACGCCTGACCTTGATTTGCCTGGGTGGCCTGATGGCAACGCTGGCCTATTGGGTATTGGGCTTGTCGGCCTGGATGCCACCTCATACTGCCTGGCTCTGGCTGGCCGCGGTGGAAACGCCGTTGCTGCTGGCGGTGCCCGGCTTGCTGGCGGGCCGGTCCTATACTTTCGCCTGGCTGAGCCTTGCCTCATTGTTCTATTTCGGTGGCGCACTCATGGATCTGATCGCCAATCCTGCTGAGCGCCACGCCAGCCTGCCGGCCACCCTGCTGGCCTTGGGGGTCTTCACGGGCTGCATCCTATTTCCCAAGGCGCTGAAAGCGTATCGGCGACGACCCTGAGCCGAGTTCCTGCACGGGACAAGTGAGCCCCCATTTGCGCGGACTCAGGGCTTGATGTCCGCTTCCACCCCGCCATCAGGAGAGATCAAGGGCGCTTCACCATGCTCCGCCTCGCGGGCCGCCATCAGGGCGCGCAGCAAGGGGATGGTCAAACGACGTTGAGCGGCCAGGGTTTCCCGGTCCAGATTGTCCAGAACCGCAAACAGATGAGCGAAATGACGGGTCTCCCGCGCCAGAAGGTAGCGCGCGACCGCGTCGGTCAGCGTGAATCCACGGCGTCTGGCGCGCATCTGCAGCGCCGCCAACTTGCCCGCATCATCCAAGGGCGAGAGCGCGTACACCCCTCCCCA
>JBAUIG010000316.1:0-9223 GCA_049682735.1 Candidatus Macondimonas sp.
CATCCAGAACGGCGAATATCGTTACTGATCACGCATCCATTTTCCTTGGAACAAAAAGGCCGGGTTTTCCCCGGCCTTTTTTCATATTTCCCAGAATTACTTCAGTTGGTGGTGTTATCACCACCGGCACCAGCCCACCAACGAACGGTAGCGTTTGCAGGTGTCCCGACGCAGTATTGGCGATTCCCAGAGCACATGTTCCGAGCACTGGAAACCCGAGCGGGAAAATTAGGGGCCAAATGGTTGACACCAACAGCCATGCCATTGATGACAATGGCCGGTGCAGCACTGGAAATCAGATCGTAGGTAAAGGGCACCGAAAGACTGCGCGGGCCCACCATCAAAACTTAACCCTGCCCCGAAACATCCGCCAAGTACTCATATGACAGGGGTTCCATTCCCGCCTGCACCGATAAACTGCTTACTGCCAACGGGGCGCGTGACATCCACAAATTCTTGGTCATCTCTCGATTTCTTTCGGTATACCGCTTGAGATACTTTCAGCTTCCAAAACGATAGTGACCATAATTATTCAAATTGAAGAAGCGCAGCGATCACAGTGACCGCTGCGCTTCACTTCTTATTAGGGGTTGCTGATACCGATAGAGACTGCAGGGACTAAGGCGCCGACGTAGGGAATGGCTTGCAGCCGGGACGTGGCTACTGACAGACCTTCGTTGACCTTGCTCAAACCAAGACTGCGAGTCGTACTGACCCTGGCCGGATATCCAGGCGCCCAAGTGGCCACCAGATTATGGCCCGTGGTAACCACCTCGGTGGGTGCCTTGCTGGTAAAGACCTCATAGGCAAAAGGGGCGATATAGCTGTTAATGCCGACATTCAACACATAGGCTTGTCCGGATACATCCCGCAGACTGTTATCGGCAAGATCCTTCATGGCCGCAGACACAGGAAGGGAAACAGCCGCCATCGCAGCAGCGCAAATCAACACAACACGGTTCTTCATCTCTCTCTCCTCAAACATTAAAAAAATATTACAGTCGAACGGGTTTGCATTAAAACGTGTCTTACCCGTTGCAGTGATAAATGCAATGAACAGGCCAAGACTGACAATTGCAGTCATTTTCTGAGATACACAGCCAAGCTTCAATTCTTTAATTAAATAATTACATATAAATGCCGTCGGAGTGTGACCAAAAAGGTCACAAATCGTCAGCAATGGGAATACCATGAATCCCGCGCGCGAATGTAATTTTTAAAGCCATAAAAAAAATCGCCCGGAATCCAAAGATTTCCAGGCGATTCTCAGGGGCTCATGAAAAGCCCCAGGTTTTGATGCGTGGACTTTATTCAATCATGGCGCGGAAGTAGAAACAGATACCGGCTGCACCCATCCCCCAACAACGGGAAGCGTCTGTAGATATGAGGTGGTAGCGCTCAACTTGCCGTTCACCTTAACCAGCGCATCGGCCCGAGCACTTTCGACTTCTGCCGGGTAGCCGGGTGTAATTGCTTCAACAAAGTTTTTCTGCGGTCCAATTACCCAACCAGGTGCTTTACTGGAGACGACCTCGTAGGCAAAGGGCAACGCATAAGCGTTGCTTCCCACATTAACAACATAACCCTGGGCGGCAACTTCGCTCAGCCGACTATCGGCAAGACCAGTCATTCCCGCATTCGCCGAAAGGGAAACGACCGCCATTACCGCGGTCGAACACAACATGACAACTCGCTTTTTCATGAATTGCTTCCTCCGTAATTCTGGGGCAGCGACGACGCAAATCGGCGGAACCGCTTGCGCCCATCGCCGGTTAGACAACGCAATTCATGGGCCAACTGTGACGAATGAGTCAATTCAAGGCTGTGCTGCGCTAACATGCAAAAGTTGAAGCCTGCGCTTCACGTCAATGAAAGGCAGATCCTGTCCATTTGGGTCAGAAACTGCCCATATAGGTCACATGATGTCTCTATCTCAGCCGCATGCGAAATTCAGGAAGCCGTTTTGCGAGAGGCAGGCTCGTTGCCGGTCAGCATGGGAATCTCGCCCGGGGCATCCTGGGCCAGCATGTGGGAAGTGGCAGGGATTTCCAGGACGGTGATCGTCCCCCCCGCCTGATGGGCGCTGCGGGCCATGTGGCGACGGCTGAGGATCAGGTCCATCTCGGCTACCAGAATCCAGCCCCGTGCGTCCTGCAGAACCTCATAGGCTGCCGTGGTCCGCGAGGCCATCCAGGATTCGATATCGCGCACATTGGTGACGATGGTGCGCGCCCGTTTGGGGTTGAACCACAGCCGGGAGGCCAGCTCCAGTTTCTGGCCACTGGGAGGACCAAAGACCAAGCGACCCAGTCGCCGCATGGGCAGGCGCTGCAGCAAGGGCATCAGCGCCGGCAACAGCCAGAGCCCGAGTCCGGTGGCCGCGACTCCCAGACTGGGATGAATACGTCCCTGCGGCAATACAGGCGCCTCCAAGACATATTCGATTTCGCGTTCCGGACGATGGTGCAGGTCCGGGCGCTGCAGCGCAGCTTCCACCACCACGGCGCCGCCGCGGGAATGACCATGCAATCGGACCTGATCGGCACGAACCAGATGTTCGAGCACGAGATTCAGTACGGCCGCGTCATGGGCGATGGTGCCCACGGCATAGGGCAAGGGTCGATCCCATTCGGGCTGTTGAGTGCGCGCCTCGGGCGACACGGTGGTGACGTGATAATCGGCATTGTTGAGATAGATGCATTCGGTGTGCGGATTGTCGTATAAACCGTCGAAATACCAGACTTCCTCCAGGAATCCGGGCACGCAGACCACGCTGATGCGCGGCTTGCCATGCGCCCGCCGCACCAAGGCATGGCAGGCCCCGATTCGATGGATCTCACCCTCAAAGTCCTTGGCATAGATCGGCTGGGTTGGTCGATCCAGATAGCGGCGACGCAGTCCCACAGCGAGGGCCGCCAAGGCACCTGCCAATAGCCATTTATTCATATCCTTCCTCCTTGCTTTTTCCTGGTTCTATCGTCATCGTCGGCCGATTCACCCCGTCTGGGTTCCTCCCACGGTCAGGCCATCGATGCGCAGGGTCGGCTGTCCCACGCCAACGGGCACGCTCTGCCCGTCCTTGCCACAGGTACCCACCCCATCATCCAGGCCCAGGTCATGACCCAGCATGCTGACCCGGGTCAGCACCTCGGGACCATTCCCGATCAGGGTCGCGCCTTTCACGGGTCGACCGATGCGACCATTCTCGATCAGATAGGCCTCGCTGGCGGAAAAGACAAATTTCCCCGAGGTAATATCCACCTGGCCGCCACCGAAGTTCACCGCATACAAGCCGCGCGGCACGGAGCGAATGATCTCCTCGGGATCATGGGGACCCGGCAGCAGATAGGTATTGGTCATGCGCGGCATGGGCAGATGAGCATAGGATTCACGACGGCCATTGCCGGTCGGCGCCATGCCCATCAGGCGCGCGTTCTGTTTGTCCTGCAGATAACCCCGCAGCCGTCCCGCCTCGATCAATACGGTCTGCTGGCTGGGCGTTCCTTCGTCATCCACTGTCAGCGAACCGCGCCGATCGGTGAGCGTGCCGTCATCGACCACGGTACACAGCGGGCTGGCCACGTTTTCGCCCAGGCGGCCACTGAAGGCCGACGTGCCCTTGCGGTTGAAATCCCCCTCCAGACCATGACCAATGGCTTCATGCAAAAGAATTCCGGGCCAGCCCGGTCCCAGCACCACGGTCATCGATCCGGCCGGCGCCGGCTCGGCCTCCAGTGCCACCAGCGCCTGACGCACGGCCTCGCGCGCATGGTGGCGCGCAGCATCCCGATCGCGCAGCATGTCGTAGCCAAAACGTCCGCCGCCGCCTGAGCTGCCGCGCTCGCGCCGCCCATCCTTTTCCACGATCACCGACACATTGATGCGCACCAGCGGCCGCACATCCGCAGCAAGGGTCCCATCACTGGCGGCGACCAGCATGATTTCA
Source organism: Candidatus Macondimonas sp. (assembly GCA_049682735.1). Lineage (GTDB taxonomy): Bacteria > Pseudomonadota > Gammaproteobacteria > UBA5335 > UBA5335 > Macondimonas. Next base: position 3,947 of record JBAUIG010000316.1, read on the forward strand.
TCCACCCCAGACAGGCTCACCATCACCTGCCGCACCCGGGATTCGCGCCGGGCTTCGGCCTCGGCGGCCTGCAACAGGGCCAGCTTGTCCTCCACCGGCAGGCCGCCCAGCGGATCCTGATCGCCATAGCGCGCCATTGCCGCCGGAACCCGGAAGCCCGACCCGGCGATCCGCGTGGTTGCCGTCTGTCCCTGGCGCAGGATGGCGCGAGCCGCTTGGGCCGCTTCCCGCAACGCCTGCGGATTGAGTTCATCGGAATAGGCGAATCCCGCTTTCTCGCCCGACAGCGCGCGCACCCCTACCCCCTGTTCCAGGGAAAAATCGCCTTCCTTGATGCGCCCGTCTTCCAGGCTGAAGGATTCCGATCGCACCTGCTGGAAATACAGGTCGGCCGCATCGGCGCCCGCGCCGCTCAGCAGATCCAGGGTAGCCTCTAGATCGTCCTCACGGATTCCCTCGGGCACCAGCAGCCGAGTGCGGGCCACGCCCAAGGCGGGATTTTCGACAGTCAATTCCACATTCATGGCAACACAACCCCAAAACGACGGTGGGACAGGGCGGGAAAACGGGTGCGCAGGGCGTGGACCCGCTGGGTATCGACTTCCCCCAGGACGATCCCGGAACCACGCGGCAGGACATCGACCACCACGCCCCAGGGATCGACGATCAGACTGTGACCAAAGGTTTCCCGGCCATTGGCGTGATAGCCGCCCTGGGCCGCCGCTACCCCGTACATCAGGTTTTCCACGGCTCGCGCGCGCAACAGCAGCTCCCAGTGGGCCTGGCCCGTCAAATGGGTAAACGCCGCCGGCAACGCGAACCACTCCGCCCCCGCATCGACCATGGCCCGGAACAGCTCAGGGAAGCGCAGGTCATAACAGACCGCCAGCCCCATCCGGCCCGCCGGGGTATCCACTACCACGACTTGGTCTCCGGCGAGCTGGGTGGCCGACTCACGATAGGTTTCCTCGCTGGCAGGGAGATGGACATCGAACAGGTGCATCTTGTCGAAGCGTGCGATCTGTTGGCCCTGCGCGTTGAACACGAGACAGGCAGCGGAGACCTTGGCACTGCCCTCAGCACGCAGCGGCACGGTGCCTGCCACGATCCACAGGCCCTCCCGCTGGGCGATGCGGGCGAGTTGATCCTGGATCGGCCCCTGCCCCGGCGCCTCGGCCACCGCCAGCTTGTCCGTGTCTTTCATTCCCATGCAGGCAAAATGTTCCGGCAACACCGCAACCCGGGCGCCCGCCTGGGCCGCACGCACCAGCAATCGCTCCGCCTCGATCAGGTTGGCGGTGACCTGGGGTCCGGAGGCCATTTGCACGCAAGCGACCATTGCCATGGGACATTCCTTAGGATTCCGGGACGATAAGGAGGCGGGTACTCGAACTGTCCACTGTGTGCAATAGCGCGTCAAGGCCGATCGGTTTCGGGCAGATTGAAAGGTCCCTGCTCCCGCTCCAGCGTTGCCGCATCAAAGCCGCCCTCGAGTCGATAGCGGATTTGAACCAGCCGCCCCACTGGCTGGCGCCACAGCTCACGGCCCAACAATACGGCCGCTCCGGCGATTGGACCACCGGCCACTGTAGCGGCCAGGGCCAGTCCTGCCGACAGACCCGGTGTAACAACCAGCTCCTGGTCGAACTGACGTTTAACGAGATTGGTGGTCCCCGTCATGCGCACATCGGCCGCCGGACCTTCCAGATGCAGCATACGGGTCTCGATCACCCCACGTTCCAGATGAAGATCGCCGCGAATCCGACTGAACGGCAGGCTGGGCCGGAATACCCCTGAAAAATCACGGGTCAAGCGGCGCGGCAAATCATAGAGGCCAGCCAGACCCATGACTACCCCCGTGGTGGGACGGGTCTCGCGAAAATAGATCGCGCCCTCGTCGGCTTCCAACCTGAAATCGCCCCGCAGCCGTTCACTGTCGACCTCCCATGGTGCGCCCCTCCAGTTCATCTGCCCATTGATCGCAGCACGGCGCGCATCCATCGCATCCGGATGACCCACCCGCCGCGCCAGAGTAGGGAGATCAGTGGTTTCCATCCGGAATTCAAGAGCCGATGCTGTTTCCTTACCGACCTGATTCCAGTGGCCGGAACCCCTGAGACGCATGGCGGGCCCCTCGAAGTTCCAGCCATTCATTGCCACACCTTCCCGGGTGGGCTGCAGCTGGAGATTCATGCGCCCCATGTCATTGCCGCGGTAACGCACCCGTTCCGCCGCCAGCCGGACCGGCGGCACAGCGCGCGGATCCAATGTCGAACGCGGCAGGTTGCCGGTCGCGGGATCGCCTGAACCGGCGACCTGCTGCAGGGCGTCCAGATCCAGGCGTTTCAGGTTCACCAGCCATAAATTACCGTTGGCGCCCATGCGAATATTGCCTTCCAGCGCAGGAGCCTTCAGGCGCAGGCTGGGGAATATCCCATCTCGCTCCAGTACGAACTGGACCCCGGCCTGTCGCAAGCCCGGTCCTTCCACCATGCCCACAGCCAAATTGATGCCACCAAGCCAAGGAGGCAAAGTCCAGGGCCGACCGGATGGTGTTCCCCGGACTGCCCAGACGGAGCGCCAAGCCGCCACATCCAGCGGTGTCAAGCGTTCCAGCCGCCCCCGGACCCACAAGCCCGGGAGATCGGGCAGGGTATCCGCCCCCTGATTGAACCCAATCACGCCCCGATCGAATAACCATCCGGTCTCGCGGGGCATCAAGCGCAACGAACCCCGAATCAGCTCGCCCTGTTCCAGCTCGATGACATGCCTCGAACCATCGCCATGGCCCTTAAGGACCAGCTGGCGTTGCAGTTCAGCCGGCTTGCCGAACGGTGCAGGCCAGTTCAGACCCAAACCCTGCATCGTGCTGCGAGCGGACCAACGCAATCGCCCCTCAGGCAACACATCGAAATGGGCGTCCAGATCGGTTTTTCCCTGAATGGTGCGCGGGTCGAGGAACGCCAAATGACGTCTCAGCAACGCAGCGGGCAAGCTGCCCTGAAGCCGCACCTGAGTGGCCCGGAATCCGCCGGGGCGAACCGCATCGGGCAGCGCACTCACTTGCAGTTGCACAGGAACACCGTCGAGCCGGGCCTGGATATCGGTGGCTTCCAGCCGATCCTCGTGAAATTTCAGACTGCCCCGAATCTCATCCAGCGCCACGCCCCAAACCGGCTGCTCCAGTCGCGCGCCATCCCAGTGGAATGCACCCCCGACCCTGGCTTGGCGCATATTCCGCAGCGGCAGACGCAAGGACAGATCGAGCCGTACCGGCCCGCTGCCGCGGGCACCATCGAGCAACACACGCACCGCCTTGCCGGGCGGCGCATGAGCCAGATAATCGAGCGCGCCCTGGTGCTCACCCCGGCCCTGCCCTTCGGCCACCAGCACCAGATCCCGGTAATCGGCCACCTCCACCCGCGTCTCGGCCAGCGTCAACCCCCCGCTGCGGGCCGAGCGGGCATCCACGCGAAAACCGGTTCCCGTCAAAGTGAGCTGTCCATAAATGGCTTCGAGCTCCGGCCAGTCAGGATGGAAACGCAGCACACCTTCCTCGATGCCGGCGATGACCCTGAATTCACCGCCGCCATCCCGAAACGGAAATCGCTCCAAATCTCCGCGCAGCACCAATTGGCCATCGTGAATGCGGCCATCCTGAACAGAAGCCTTCAACCAGTTTGCGGTTGCGGGCGGCAAATGCCGACGCGGTAAATAGCGTTCCAGGACGGCAGCATTGCCATCCTGGAACGCCGCCTGCAGATCCATCAACGGCCGCTGGCCCGGCCGCCACACCATGGCCAGACTGCCCTGAACCTTCAGATCCGGATGGCGGATACCGATCTGCGGCGCCGTGAACTGCCAGTCCTCGCCCTTGCGCTCCCAACGCAACTCGGACTCGAGCGCACCAGCCGGCCAGGATTTGGCGAATAAGTCGGGGTCCCGGAATGTCACGGCCTCACCGCCAGCCATCAACCAACCCCCCCGCTCAGTCGCCTGCACTGTGCCGTTCAGGCCCGACATGCCCGGTATCGCGCCCATGGGCGACCAGCCCAGACCTTGAAATTTAGCGGCGACATTGAGCAGTCCCGGGGTTTCATCAGAACCCTGTTCCATGACGAACGTCAGATCCCGAATATCGCCATGAAGCGGATTTGTCTCCCAAGCGCGCATTTGTCCACTTGTCAATTCGTGGCGCCACCTTGTAGGCAGGGCAATCCAGAGACGCTGCACATCCTGCAAACGCAAGGCTGTCAAACCGCCAGCCCACTCTTCGGTCTGGGTAGCCGAAGCGCGCCGAAAACGCAGGCTGCCCTGACTGGTGGGCCAGGATGTGCTGTCGATTGCAAATTGCAGGTCCTTGATGGCCAGTGTCCAATCCGCCCCCTGCCCTTTCCAGGTAAATAGCCCCGTCAGGCGATTGAGATGGCTTTCGGCATGACGTTCCACGGCCGGCAGAACCAACCCCCGCACATCCGTGACCAGGCTAAATTGACTGTCACCATGAGGATCCCAGCGCCCATCGAAGTCCAGACTCAGACGCGAATGGCGCAGGTCAAGCCAGCGCCCTACCCAGGGTTCGAGATAATCGCTGGGAGAGGCTTGCGCCAATGTGGCCTGCAACTGCAGCACCCAGTTCTGAGGGTCCGCCAGAGGGCCATGTGCATCCAGGGCAAGCGAAAAGTTCTCACCCAACATGGCCGCCGAACGGCTGCTCACCTCCACCCGGTGACGCTGTCCCGCGCTGGCCAGTCGTACGTCCACCCCGGTAAAACGTTGCACCGGAACTTCCCGCCCCGCCATCGTCAGACTGACAGTGGCATCGCGCAGGGTGAGCTCGCCCAGCCGTTCCAGCACGGGAATAGCGGTTTTCCAGGCCGGGCCGACATCCTGCCCCTGCCCTCCCAACGGAATGCCCTGGATCAACCATTGTCCATCCAGGCGCCGTTCCACCTGAAGATCGGCCTGACGAACTTCCACCCGTCCCGGCAGGGCCGCGCGACCGCGCACCAGCGCGAGATAATCGAAGCCTATCCGCGCCTCCTGAAGTGAAATGGGTGTTTGCTGGTCAATTGCGCGCACCGTGATGCCGCCCAATACGACCTCAGGCCCTCGCCACGTCCAATGCAGGCTCAGCTGCTCCAGGGTCACCGCAACCCCGAGGCGCTCATCAAGCCAGCGCACTACCTCGGCACGATGATTGGGTACTGCGCGCTGCAACCAGATGGCGCCCGTGGCAATGCCGCCCACGACCAAAAGCAGGGCCATGCACAACGC
>JBAUIG010000317.1:0-3723 GCA_049682735.1 Candidatus Macondimonas sp.
GGGTGTGGGTGCCATGTACGCCAAAACCGGCCTCGCGCCCGGCGCGGGCGAGCAGGTCGAAATCGCCCTCCCGCGACCGACCAAAGCGGAAATCGTCCCCCACCACCAATTCCCGCACCCCCAATCCCGCGATCAGGAAGCGCTCGATGAACGCCTGCGCCGGCATGCGCGCGAGGGTCGCATCGAAACGCAGGCACAGCACCCGATCAACGCCCGCCGCCGCCAGTTCGGCCAGCTTCTCCGGCAACCGGCTGAGGCGGGCCGGCGCCCCCTCGGCGGCGAAATATTCCTGTGGCGTGGGCTCGAAGGTAATGACCGTGATCGGCAGGCCCAGCGGCCGGGCCAGATGGCGCAATTGTTCCAGCACCGCGCGGTGGCCCAGATGGACGCCATCGTAATTGCCGATGGTCGCTACGCAGCCCCGATGCGGCGGGCGGAGGTTGTGGGCGCCCCGGATGAGTTCCATGTCCAGCCTGCGGCGAAAGGGGTTGATTATAAAGTCTGGGCCGGGCTTGTCACTGCCGCCTCGCTGGGCAGGCGGAAATGTCGCGGCCGCACGCCCAACAACAGCAGCAGCGCGGGATAGGCCAGGGCAACCGCAACCAGCACCACGCCCAGCGCCAACAGGCGCTCACGACCGGCGATCGCCACCCAATACGGCGCCGCCGGTACCCACCACCACAGCCCCAGCCCGATCAGACCATTGGCAATCCCCATGCGCGCCAGAAAGCGCGCCCAGCCGGAACGGGGGGTGTAAGCCCCCGACCGACGCAAGCCGCGATAAAGCAAGAGGGCGTTGAGATAGGCCGCGAGACTGGTGGACAGGGCCAGGAAGGCATGCGGCGCGGCCAGGCTGCGCTGCACCGCCGGCACCAGCAGGATCAGGTTCAGCCCAGTGTTGACGCCCATGGCGATCAAGCCAATGCGCACCGGGGCGCGCGTGTCCTGGCGGGCGTAGTAGCCCGGCACCAACACCTTGACCAGGATGAAGCCGGTCAGCCCCAGCCCATAAGTAGCCAAGGCGGCTGCCGACATTGCCACATCCCGGTCCGTGAATGCGCCGCCATGGAACAGCGTCGCCAGCAAGGGGTGGGCGATCACGCCCATCATCACCGCCGCCGGCAGACTGATCAGCAGCGCGCCGCGCAAGGCCCAGTCCAGCGTGGCGGAAAAGCGCTCCGGATCCGCCTCGGCATGGCGCGCCGACAGATGGGGCAGGATCACCGTCGACAGGGCAATGCCGAATACGCCCAGCGGAAACTCCATCAGCCGGTCGGCGTAGTACAGCCAGCTGACACTGCCCACGGCGAGCAAGGAGGCGATCAGGGTATCCACCAGCAGGTTGACCTGGGCCACCGAGGAGCCGAACAGGGTCGGCACCATCAGCGTCATCACCCGCCGCACCGGCGGGTAATGCCAGCCCCAGCGCGGCCGCGGCAGCAAGCCCTGGCGCGCCAGGAACGGCAGTTGAAAGGCCAGTTGCACCACCCCGGCGATGAACACCCCCCAGGCCAGGGCATACACCGGCTGCGCCATGTGCGGCGCCACCCACAGCGTCGCCGCGATCAGGCACAGGTTGAGCAGCACCGGCGTGAAGGCCGGCACCCCGAATTGCCCGTAGGTGTTGAGCAATCCCGAGGCAAAGGCCGTCAGCGAGATGAACAGGAGATAGGGGAAGGTGATGCGCAGCAGGCCAATGGCCAGTTCGCGCTGCCCTTGGCTGTCATCGAAGCCGGGGGCAAAGAGCAGGATCAACACCGGCGCAAACACCACCCCCAGGACGGTGATCACGAGCAGCACGCCACCGAGGGTGCCCGCTACCCGATCGGCGAACGCCCGCACCTCGGCCAGATCCTCACGCGCGCGGCGCTCCGCCAGCACCGGGATGAAGGCCTGGGAAAACGACCCTTCGGCAAACAACCGGCGCAGAAAGTTTGGGATCTTGAAGGCGACGAAAAAGGCGTCCATGGCAGGCCCGGCCCCGAAGGCGCGCGCCATCAGCAAATCGCGCAGGAAGCCGAAGCCGCGCGAAAGCAACGTCATCGCGCTGACCACGGCGGTTGATCGCATCAAACTGTGGGCCATGTTGAACTCTTGGCTGTGCAGGGGGAAACCAGCCGCGCCGGCTACCAGGCGGCCATGGTATCGGGCGCACCACGCCGCCGCCATGGGGACAATGGCATGCCGGTCACCTACGATTGACAGGCGCCGCTTCGATAGCGAATAATTGCCCGCTTGAAACCTGCGGGACTCCCGTTTTTCCATTCATTTCCGGCGGACAGATAAGCCCATGGCGAACACCAAACAGGCCGAGAAGCGGGCGCGACAGGCAGAAGACGCCCGTCAGCGCAACATCAGCCACAAGACACGCGCGCGTACGGCCATCAAGAAAGTGATCAAAGCAACTGATGCAGGCGACCTGGGCGCCGCGCAGGCCCAGTTCACCGCAGCCGTGCCCATAATCGACAGCTTGGTCAATAAGGGTCTGGTCCATCGCAACAAGGCCGCTCGCCACAAGAGCCGCCTCAACAAGCGGCTAAAAGCTCTGAGTCAGGCCAACGCCGGCTGATTCCGGAACACCCCGTCCGGATCGCGCCCAAGCCCTGCCCATGCAGGGCTTTTTTTTGCCCTGTGCCAGGACGCGCCGGCATGGGCGGGCATGATCACCTACAATGACTGGCGTAAAATCCCACTCCCATCACCCCATGCAAGGAAGCCCCGACCATGACGATTGCCTACTGGTGCGTGCTCATCGCCGCCATCATCCCCATGCTGATGTCCACGCTGGCCAAGGCTGGCGGCCCCGGCTTCGATAACCACACTGTGCGCGCCTACCTGGATGCCCAGTCCGGCTGGCGGCAGCGCGCCAACTGGGCGCAGCAGAATGGCTATGAAGCCTTCCCGCCCTTCGCCGCCGCCGTGCTCATCGCCCATCAGGCGGGCGCCGATCAGTCCACCGTGGATATGCTGGCCATGGCCTTCATCGTGATTCGCCTGATCTATGGCGCGATCTACATCGCCAACCTGGCGACCCTGCGCAGCCTGGTGTGGACCGCCGGCTTTGCCTGCGTGGTGGGCCTGTTCGTCGCCGCTGCCTGATCCCGCCACTCCGGCGGGTCACGACCGCCGAAGTTGCTTTCCGAAAAACTCAGGAAGCTGCCCGGGGAAGGGCAAGCACCACGGGAGCCGCGCGCGCAGGGAATGTGCGAACTCACAGGGTCGAATCAGGAAGATTCGTCAACGCAAACCCGGGGTCCTTGCCCTTTCCCAGGCAGGCGGCGAAGCAGTTCAATGCACCACCATGTTGTCGCGGTGGATCAGTTCCGGTTCATCCACATAGCCCAGCAACGCCAGGATGCGATTGCTGGGCTGCCCCTGGATGCGGCGGCATTCCTCGGCGCTGTAGTTGACCAGGCCACGCGCCACTTCCACCCCATCCGGTCCCCGGCAGATCACCACATCGCCGCGCCGGAAATGCCCCTGCACCGCCGTCACGCCCACCGGCAACAGGCTACGCCCGGCCTCGCGCACCACCCGCACCGCGCCGGCATCGAGCGTCAATTCGCCATGGGACTGCAAATGGCTGTTGATCCACTGCTTGCGCGCCGCCAGGGGTTCCCTGGCCGGATGCAACAGGGTGCCGATTGCGTCCCCACGGGCGATGCGCAGCAGCACGTCTGGATGGCGGCCGTTGGCGATCACCGTCGCCGCACCGCCCCGCGC
>JBAUIG010000318.1:0-2199 GCA_049682735.1 Candidatus Macondimonas sp.
TCTGTAGGTAATGACCGAAGCCAGGGGCGGCATTTGGGGCTGGCTGGATAGTGAAAGACAAGGCAGTGGACGGCTCGGTTTTTTAGAAAATAACGTGATATGCGGGACGGGATGCCGATGATGAGTCAGCGCTCCGGCAGTGGATAGGGCAGTTCGCGCAGTTGGAACGGGGCGTTGTCGCAATCGGGAATCACGACATCATCGGCCGTGGCGGCTTCCTGATGCAGCACGGCGAGGGTCAGGAAGCCACCATCGGGGTGGCGCGCGGCAGCGATGACGGTGCCGACCGATTCACCGGATTCTCCGCCGGAGCGAGCCAGGGCCATGCCAGGATGGGGGGCAAGGTCGGCGCGCGCCAGGCCAATGCGCAGGCGGCGCTTGATTTCGCCGCGATGGCGCACGCGAGTGACAATTTCCTGGCCGGGATAACAGCCCTTGCCAAAACCTACGGCGCCGAGGGCATCGAGGTTCAGCATCTGGGGAATGAAGTGTTCGGCGGTTTCAGCGGTGACAAAGGGCTCGCCGGCCTGGATCACGAGCAGAGCCCAAGCCTCTGGTCCCACTGGGGCCCCCCGGGCCTGGAGCCGCTCCCAAAGATCCTTCATCGATTCCAGCGGCCCCAAGGCCAGCCAGCGCGGGGCCGTGCCGGGCAGGCGCACCAGCAACATCTCGCCAGCGCTCACAACCGCAAAGGACTGACTGGGCAAGTCGCTGCCAAACACGCTCTGCAGATCCGCGGTCAGGGCGTCGCTTGCGAGACCCAGCCGGATCAGGGCCTCAGAGGCATCCTCCAGCGTCACCCGGGCGCGCAGAACGAAGCGGCGCAGCCGGTTCAAGGTGTCTTCCAAATGCTGCCGGGGCAGGAAGAGGTAGAAGCCATCGCCGCGCGCCAACAGGATGAAGCTGGACAGCACCTTGCCTTGGGGGCTGAGATGGCAGGCAAACGTGGCTTGCCCGGGTGAAACCGCTGTCAGGTCCGTCGCCAACTGGGCTTGCAGGAAGCTGCGCGCATCCGGGCCATGCACTTCCAGCAGGCCGAAATGGCTGAGATCGGCGAACACTGGCCCGGACAGGACCATGCGCCGTTCCCGCTCCGGATTGCCGAAATGATCAAGTGTTGCGTCCGTGAATTCGGCGCCGGCATCGATCAGAAACGACTTCCATTCGGGCTTCATGGCAAGGACTCCTGGCGAGGGGATGGTGCAGGTGGATATGGCTCGGATGGTAGGGCAAATCCTGACCCTGTGGCAGTGGAGCGGGACTTGCGCCTTGCGTGAAGGGCAGGGATTCAGTATAAAAGCGGCTGTCGCTGCAAGGGGGAAGGCCATGATGGAACCGGAAAACACGCCGGAATCCGCGCCGATTCAGCCCTCACTGGCGCCCGCCACGCCAGTGACGATCCCGGTGCCCCCCGCGCCGGAGGAGATCGGCGGTCCCCAGGGTCTGGAGCCGACCCGTTACGGGGATTGGGAGCGCCGCGGGCGCTGCATCGATTTTTGATATAGCGGCCTGGGTTTGACCGCATCGCCGCGTTTCCTCTGCGGGCCTTGCCGCATATTCTGACGGGTTTTCGCGCTGGATTTTGAGTATGGGCGGGCCATCCGCATCCATGCAGCCGGCCACCCGTTTGTCGATTCGCTGGGAGGGAGACCTGTGCCACATCAACGCCCCCTGTCGCCACACCTGCAGGTGTATCGCTGGTCGCTGACCATGCTGATGTCCATCGTCCACCGCGCAACGGGTGTTGTGCTCTCGCTGGGCAGTATCCTCCTCGTGATCTGGATCGCGTCCGTGGCGGCGGGGCCCAACGCCTATGCCATGGCGCAAGGGGTCGTGACCTCGCCGATTGGCTTGCTGTTGCTCTTCGGCTGGTCGGTCGCGCTGTTCTATCACCTGTGCAACGGCATCCGGCATCTGTTCTGGGACATCGGCATGGGCTTCGAGAAAGCACAGGCACGCCGCAGCGGTTGGGCCGCGCTGGCCGGGACAGCAATTCTAACCCTGGCGACCTGGGGCATCGGCCTTTCAGGAGCAATATAATCATGGATATGCGAACCCCCCTGTCGCGTGCCAATCACTTGGGCTCGGCCCGCGAGGGCGCCAATCACTGGTGGTGGCAGCGGCTCACCGCGCTGGCCCTGGTTCCCTTGCTGCTCTGGCTGGTAGGCTCCTTGGTCTGCCTGATCGGCGCCGACTACC